>DAOSLL010000015.1:0-16898 GCA_035368905.1 Rhodoferax sp. | reverse complement strand
ATGATGACGCCTTGTCCGTCATTGCTCACCCAGCCACGCAGGCCATGCGCCCTGGCCAGCCGCCAAACCATGGGTCGAAAACCAACGCCCTGCACCATGCCCCGTACGCGGATGAACTCGGTGGCGTCCAGGTAGTTGCGGACACTCGGCTGGCTGCCCGCAAGATCATTGGCTAGCTGCTTGGTCATCAGCGGGTATCAGAGGACAAGAATGTCGAAAGTCCATCGGCATCAGCATTGCTCGCGCCAGCTACTGATTCATAAGCGATCATGTCGAGGCTCTCAGGCTGCAAGTACTCGACCGTTTCAAGCCCGCAGATGCGCGCTTGCGGCTCGCAGTCCCAGCCTCGCAGAAAATCAAGCGCTATCCCGAGGGCGGGCTGGATTTGGGCTTTCACAACCTGCGTGATGCTGGCACCAAAGTTATCAAGCGTTTCTGGCTGAACACCGATCAGCACCAACTCGCAGGGTAAGTGGCCGGTCAGTTGAGCAACAGCCAGGACTTCCTGAAATCCGGTCTGATGCAGGCTGAGTTTCTTGGAGCCCATGAATCTCGGTACCTGTTCATTTGACAAAACCTTGAGTGAGCCAGGTGGCAACCCGTAGTCAATGGCATCGAACACGACCATTCGGCTGGCGGCCTGCACATGGGTGAGCAGGTTGAAACCCTGTGTACCACCATCCATCAGAGTGACACGGCTGGGTAATTTCCATTGACTGTTGAGTGCCTGTACGGCACGCACGCCAAATCCTTCATCAGCCCACAAGATGTTGCCGATGCCAAGCACCAGAATGCTCTCGTCCTGATTGCTGTGCGCCTGATCCGTCATGGTATTTGTCCTGCTATCAAGGCGCTATCGCAGGCACTTGGCACTGGCGGCGCTGTAGGGCGGGCACTTCAGCAACAGCTCTTCCTTGCCGCTGGCCGGGTTGCGGACATATTGCGCCACCATGGCCTGCTGCTGCGCTGCCGACATGGGCATGGCAATAGGCACCGCCGCCACATCGGACCAGAACGCCACAAGGCAGGGACTGGAGGGTTCGCAGACTGCCCTGGCGGCCTGGTTGAGTTGTTCCACGTTGTCTTGCACTGCGACATCCATTAATACCAGATGCCGCTGGCCAAGCGTGCCGACGTGTCTCCATTGAGCCTCGGCCAGGGCCTCGGATGTGGCGAAAATTACTGTCGATGCCACCAAAATTGCCACGCTATTTCTCATTGCTAAAGCCCCTTTCAGAATTGATTAGCTTGTGCTTGCTCAGTCTTTATCTTTATCTTTGTCCTTATCTTTGTCATCGTCTTTGTCATGATCATCATCATCATCATCATCGTCATCATCATCGTCATCGTCATCGTCGCTTCCTATGGAACACCGACCGAGCAGCGGCGCAGCCTGGTTGGAGTTGACAATGGTGACGGTTCGGGTTGCAGGCTCAGACTGGGTTCCCTTGCTATCCTTGACAGTCAGTGTGGCGGCAAAGACACCCGCGCTGGCGTAACTTACAGATCCAGGATTTTGGGCGGTAGAGCTCGACGGGCTGCCGCCAGTGAAGCGCCAGTTGTAAGTCAGGGGCAGGTTGGTGGAACCGTCACCGGAGCCTTTGAAGTTGACCTTTTCGCCCGGGAACACCGATACATTGATAGACGGCGTGCCGATGCTGGCCACCAGCTTCTGGCTCGCTACGGCAACTGTCACTTTGCGCGACGTGGCGGTTGATGCAAGGCCTTTACTGTCGGTAACCGTCAGGCTAGCCGTATAGGTGCCTGCGGCACTGTAGGTCACCGTGCCCGGATTTTGTGCGGTGGATGTCGCTGGACTGCCGCCCGAGAAGGTCCATTTGTAAGTCAGCGGGGTGTTGTTGTCAGGATCAGTGCCAGAGCCTTGGAAGTTGACGCTAGCGCCCGGTATGACGGCCGTATCTGCCGCCGGGGAACTGATGATGGCGGTAGGAGCCTGGTTGGCCCCCGGAGTCGAAACAGTGACGGTCCGCGTGACTGCCACCGAAGCCAGGCCAAGGCTGTCGCGCACGGTGAGGCTCGCGCTGAAGGTGCCCGCTGTGGCATAGGTTACCGCACCAGGATTTTGCACGACGGAACTCGACGGGCTGCCACCGGGGAAGGTCCAGCTATAGCTCAAAGGCACGTTGTTGTCAGGGTCAGTACCCGAACCCTGGAAATTCACCGTGCCGCCAGGGGTGGTGGTGGTGTTTGCTGCAGGGGACCCGATGGCCGCGCTGGGTGCCTGGTTTCCGGTCGGTGCGCCGGTGACGGTGACAGCGCGGGTCGGCGCTGTGCCGCTGGCGAGCATTGAAACCGAATTGAGAACCTGCAATGTCGCCGTAACAGGTCCGGCAACGCTCATGGGGACAGCCACACTCTGCCCGGTGACGCTCGCTTGCCCGCTGGAAAAGGTCCATTTGTAAGTCAGAGGGAAACCATCAGGATTGGTCGCATTGCCAGCCGTAAAGGTCATGGACTGGCCCAACGCGACGCTGCTGCCAGCGGCCGGTGCCGTGATGCTGGCGTTGCTCGGCGCAGTGGCGATGCAGAACGGCTTCACCGAAGCACCACAAGTCGAACCGGTGCAGGTTTTGCTGGCCGTACCAAGCGCGTTCAGATCAGTTTTTTTCGGGCTGTTGGAGGTGTGGCAGCTTGCGCAGGACGACCCTGAAGCCTGGTAGGGGCGACTCTGCTGGGGTGTTGCAGCCAGGGTCGGTTGCAGCGCACAATAGTTATCGATCTGAGTGCCAAAACTTGGCAAGGCCAGCGCGCTACCGGTGAACGCACACAGTACAGCAAACCAGATAGCCAAAAAAAAGCGTGACGATGCCGACATCTTGTTCATGATGGTTCCTTGGGTCAATAACGCAATGCTCAGGCGCAAACGGTGACCTTAAGGGTCTCGTCCTGCCTCGGATCCATGATGTGGACTGCACAGGCCATGCATGGATTGAAGCTGTGAATGGTGCGCAGCAACTCCAGCGGCTGACTGGACACTGCCAGAGTATGTTTCAGCAAAGCCATCTCGTATGGGCCACCCTTGCCCCCAGTGTCTCGCGGTGCGGCATTCCAGGTGGTGGGAACAATGCACTGGTAATTGGAAATCTTGGCGGCATCAATCGTCACCCAATGCCCCAAGGCGCCGCGTGGTGCCTCGGTGAAGCCTACGCCCTTGCAACTGGCTGGCCAGGTTGAGGGGTTGAACTTCGCCGCATTGTGGGTTTTGAAATCGCCGCCGGCAACATTGGCTGTGAGTTGGTTGAACCAAACCTGAAGCTGGTCCGCCACAACATGGGTGTCAATCGACTGCGCCAGGATACGTCCCATGGTGGAGTACATGGCATCGAAGGACAAGCCGAGGTCTTTCAAGGCGCTGTCCACATGATCGCGCACGGATGCGGTTCGCTTGCCATACATTACCAGCACGCGGGCAAGCGGGCCGACCTCCATGTGATGGCCCTTCCAGTGCGGTGTCTTCATCCAAGAATACGGTTTACTGGCATCGAGCTTGTCGTAGGGTGCTTTGGGACCGGTGTAGTCTGGCGTGGTTTCGCCCTGGAAAGGATGCAGACCGATGCTTTTCCCCTTGGTATACCCAAGCCAGCTTGAAGGAATCAGTTCCTGCACCTCGTCCGTCTTGCGTAGATCCACCGACTGTATGTTCGACAGGTTGCGGTCGAGAATCGCCCCGCGGGGCACAAACAGATTCTTTGCCAAATCGGCATTGTCGTCCTGCGGGTACTCACCATAGGTGAGAAAGTTGCCCACACCTTCACCCCGAGTGAACCAGTCTTTGTAGTAGCTCGCCAGGGCCAAAACGTCGGGTCGCAGCACTTGCACAACAAAGTTGCGCATGTCGGTAATGCAGGATTGAACCAGGTCAAGCCCGGCTTGATCGACACCGGTGGAACCCGGTGCCGGCACCAGAATGCCGGCCGCGTTGGGAGCCATATGGAACGAACACGCCACGCCGCCGATGGTGAAGTTGGGGTGCGGGTTGCGGCCACCAAAAATCGCCTGCATGCGTAAAACCTTGCGTTGCCACTCCAGAGCTTCCAGCCAGTGCGCAAACAGCATCAGGTTCATTTCAGGTGGCAGCTTGTAGCCCGGGTTGTCCCAGTATCCATTGCTGAACAGACCGAGCTGCCCGCTCGCTATGAAATTGGCGAGCTTTTGCCGCACCGACTCAAAATAGGCTGATGTGTTGTTGGGCCACTTTGAGTGACATTTTTGCAACTCGGCTGTGGTGGTGGGATTGGCCTGGCTGGCCGACACCACGTTGATCCAGTCCATCGAAGTGAGCTGGTAAAAATGCGTCACCTGATCCTGCACCAGTTGCGAGCCCATCAGCAGGTTGCGAATGTGGCGCGCATTGGTTGGAATGGTGTAGCCCAGCGCATCTTCGACCGCACGCACCGAGGTCATGCCATGCACCACGGTACAGACTCCACAGATTCGCTGGGTAAACGCCCAGGCTTCACGTGGATCGCGGTTCTTGAGGATGATTTCGATGCCACGCATCATGGTGCCGCTGCTCAACGCGCTGGTGACCACGCCAGACTTGTCGGTTTCGGCTTCTATGCGCAGGTGACCCTCAATGCGTGTAACTGGATCAATGACGATCGTACTCATACTTTTGAACTCCTCAAACTGTTGTGCTGGCGAGACGTGCCAGGGCTAGATCAATGGAAGCGACGGCAAAACTGGTGCGGCACAGGTTCCGTCGCCTGTCTTGAACCCCGAACTGAATCCATAGACCCCGCCGGGCTTGTCCCAGAAGTTGGGCTCGGAGCAGCCGATGCAGCCATGCCCTGCCTGGGTTGGGGAACTGGTCCCCTGATTCCATTTGGTGGTGGTGCAGGCGTTGAAGGTGTCAGGACCCTTGCAGCCAAGCATGAGCAAACAATGCCCCTTGCGTGCACCATCGTCATCAAACGAGGTCGCGAACTCCCCGGCGTTGAAATGGTCCAGACGCGGGCAGCAGTCATGAACCGTCTTGCCAAAAAACACCAGGGGACGGCCCAGCGCGTCAAGCGGCGGCATCGCCTGGTTCACCAAGTAGTACGCGATGGTGCCGGTGATGACTTCTGGTATTGGCGGACAGCCCGATATGTTGATCAGGGGCTTCTTATCGATCATGCCCTTGTCCATCAGGTCGCTTACCCCCATTGCCTTCGATGGGTTGGGAAACGCCGCAGGAATCCCCCCGAAGGTGGCGCAAGCCCCTAGGGCCAGTACCAGCCCTGCACCAGCGACTGCCTCGTGCAGAAGGCTCAGGCCCGAATGTCCGTTGACGGCCAGCCACCATTCGTTTTCGGCGGTGGGCACGGAGCCGTCAACGATCAAGATGTATTTGCCGAAATTTGCCTTCATTGCCGCCATCCGGGCATCTTCTGCCGCCGCACCGGCCGCCACCTGAAGCGTCTCATGGTAATCCAGAGAGATGAAGTTGAGGATGAGGTTCTCTACGGTCAGGCGGTCTGACAATGGACTGCCGGAGCGCATCAGAGACTCGGAGCAGCCGGTACAGTGCTGGAACGACATCCATATCACCGAGGGGCGCTGCGCAGCACCGAGCGCCTGAGTGAATGCTTTCACACTGGTTCCGGCAATCCCCAGCGAGATGCAGTCACGGTACAGAACTTGATAAAGCTGCGGCGGGATACGCCTTGTTGCTGCAGCGAATCAAACACGGTGGACGGTTTTTTCATATGGTTGCCTCTCTGCGGTTTGGAGGAGTTTTCAAAGTTCAGTTGCTGCCGGTTGGTGCTTTGGCATTCAACTGGGTCAGGCAATGAGTGACCGCCTGCCGGTCGCTGACAAGAATCTCAGGAACGTCGGTAACTTCGATCAGTTCGCCGACCAATTCATCTTCACTGTTGAAGTGACGGATCAGCCAGACGCAGGGTATGGCGGTTTCCTGAACCTTACTACGGCCCGCCGCATGCACCTCGGCAAGTACTTCGCCGCGACCCAGCAGGCTTTCCAATGCCGCTCGCTCAGCGGGCATGGACTGCATGAAACGAAGATCGACTGATCGGGTTTCTCCCTGATCGACCAGGCGCTCAACGCTCGTTTTGACTTCGGCAAAGACCGCGTTCGCCACTGTCCCAGGCTGCGCATCAACCGACAATACCGGTGCTTCGGGGTGTAGCCAGATGATGGGATGGTTCTGTCCAATCGCATGTTGTTTGCCCATATGGCTGGTTGTTGCTGAAGTGGTGCCCGCTTGGGCACCACCATCCTGGCGTGCCAGTGCAGAACCGCTGGTTTGAGCGGTTCGCGCCATCCCAGCTTCATCAATCAGGCTATGCATGGTCTCTAGCCTCATTCAATGACGGCGGCAAGGTGTGGGACATGCTGGGTCCTCTGGCGATGAATGGCCTGCAATTCATGGCAGTCTGCTTGTCAGAAAGTTCACTCAATGTGTTCATGGCGCTGATTAGAACGGGCTATTTGCCGTCAAAAATACGGTCTTACATACTGTTACCAAACTTACCAAGGTTACAAATCCCCGCATTTGCAACGGCAGGTCGGAACTGGTTGAGCTGAGTCATGGCAGGTAAACAGGCGTTTTGCGGTACGCGCCTGGCCGCTACAAGACACGCATCGGCAGGGAGGCTTGGCGCTGCCTATGATGCGTGAGCCCAATGCAGCGCGATCCGTAGCGCGTCAAAATGGCGGCATCAAGACAAGGAAAACAACATGTGTGTGGTTTGTGGATGTGGCAATACTTCTTCTGGCGACCAGAGCGCGCCCGGCGTGAACGTGCAACCCGGTACCGGTGACCTGCACTTTGGCGCGGGTGCAGCCCGGGTGTCGGTGCCCGGCATGAGCCAGCAACGGGCGATCAAGATCGAAGCCGATGTGCTGGGGGCCAATAACCTGATCGCGGCGCAAAACCGGGCCCACTTTGCCTCGCACGGGGTCACTGCCTACAACCTGGTGTCAAGCCCCGGCTCGGGCAAGACCACCCTGCTGTGCGCCACCATTGAGGCGCTGCGCCAGCACCGACCCGACCTGGCGGTGGCGGTGATTGAAGGCGACCAGCAAACCAGTTTTGATGCTGACCGCATTCGCGCCACCGGCGCACCGGCCATTCAGGTCAACACCGGCAAAGGCTGCCACCTGGACGCACCGATGGTGGCCGAGGCATTTTCGCGACTGGATTTGCACGCCAGTGGACACCACCATGATGGGCGCGGGCATGGTGCCGAAGAACAGGTTAACACCCATCCCCATGACCATCCCCATGACCACGAGTATGCGGAGCAAGCGCACAGTCACGGTCACGAGCACGCTGAGGTGGCGCACTCTCATGACCACTCTCATGACCACCCGCATTCGCATCAGCACAACCGTGATGCTGGGCATGACCATGACCATGGTCATGCACACGGGCATGGACACACGCATAGCCATGATCACGACCACGCCGATGACCGTGCCACTGGCAATCAGGCGCTGCTGTTCATCGAAAACGTCGGCAACCTGGTCTGCCCGGCGATGTGGGACCTGGGTGAAGCCGCCAAGGTCGCGATCCTGTCGGTTACCGAGGGCGACGACAAGCCGCTGAAATACCCCGACATGTTCGCCGCAGCCAAACTGATGGTCCTGAACAAAATTGATCTGCTGCCACATGTGTCGTTTGACGTGGCGCGCTGCAAGGAGTTTGCGCGCCGGGTCAACCCTGGCATCGAGATTCTGGAGCTGTCTGCCACCACCGGTGTCGGCATGCAGACCTGGCTGGACTGGCTGCTGACCGACCCTGCTGCTGGCAATGGCAATCCCGTTGCAGCGCGTATTGCAGAGTTGGAGGCGGAGTTGGTGCGGCTTCGGGCGTTGCCGGCTTGACCTGCCTGATGGTTCTATCTGATGGTTTTTATGGCTCCAGCCCCTTTGGGTATTGCGCTGATAGCTATTTGTATGATAGCGTTGTGTGTTTCACTGCTGCAAGCTGTGCGGCTAAGTTGCGCAGAATTGGTGTCAGAGTCCCATTCAGGGTGCGCGTGTTGAGCCAAACCAGCACGCCGGACCGAATGGGTAGCCGACCCCAAATCTGCTACGCCCTTTGCCCAAATAACGATGTTGGTCTGCTCAAACGGATTTTGCGGGTCATCATCAACAATGCCACACTACTTCGTCGCCGATTGCAAGCCATCGCCGACCAAGGCTGGCGGTTTCGTTGCTGAAAGCCCGCCCATGGCACTGATCCTGGCATTCGGGGCGTTTCTGAAAAACACCACCTGCCTGTTCGATAGCGACGCGCCCCACACAGTACGCTGGTCAGTCGTGCATGGCGACCTGTCCGACCCCGCTGCCTGTGTCTCTCTGCGCGATTCGGTGGCCAAACTGCTGGCGCAGGCGGCAGGCCGCATCGATGCGGTAGCACATGATCTGCACCCCGACTTTTTCAGCACCCATCTGGCTTTACAAACCGCAGACGAGTTGCGGGTGCCCGCTTTCGCCGTGCAACACCACCACGCCCACATCGCAGCCCTGATGGCCGAACATGGCCTGGCCCGGCCGGTGCTGGGACTGGCGCTCGACGGTGTCGGCCTGGGCAGCGACACTCTGGCCTGGGGTGGCGAATTGCTATTGGTGAATCTTGCGGGCTTTGAGCGGCTTGCCCATCTGCTGCCGCTAACCCTGCCTGGCGGTGACGTGGCGGCGCGTGAACCTTGGCGCATGGCAGCCGCCGCCCTGCACGCCTGCGGCCGTGCGGATCTGATCGCGCCGCGCTTTGGCCCGGTGGTGGGCCAACAGGCCGCCAAGACGATTGCAGCCATGTTGCGGCGGTCCATCCATTGCCCGCAAACAACCGCCGCCGGGCGCTGGTTTGACGCAGCAGCCGGGTTGCTGGGCTTGTCGGTCCGGCAAACCGAAGAGGCGCAAGCGGCGATCGCGCTGGAGCAGGCAGCAAAACGCTGGCTGCAAGACCAGGCGCTGGAAGTTTGTGCAGACGATTGGTGTGTGGCCCAGGGAGGACAAATCAGTTTGCTGCCCTTGTTTAATACCTGGCTTGACTACAGCCCTGAAATCGTGCCGACAAGCAAACCTGCGAGTGCCGGTCAACCCGCTCACCTGCCAAATCAGTGGTGCAGCGCATCAGCAGGGTTAAATCTTGCCGACCCCGCCTCTGTGGGCGAAGCCGCAGCGCGCTTTCACCTGACACTGTCCACCGCGCTGGCCCAGCAAACCATGCGGGCGGCCAAACAGCACAGCATCGCAGACATCGCGCTCGGCGGAGGCTGCTTTTTTAACCAAATTCTCAAAACCCACCTGACGATGCAGCTTGAAAACGCAGGCCTGCGCGTCTGGCATCCACAAACCATTTCATGCGGCGATGCCGGTCTGGCGCTGGGCCAGGCCTGGGTCGCTGCGCAGCAGTTGCACGCCGATCACGCCGCAACACCCCAACCGGAGTCAAATTCATGTGTTTAGCCCTGCCAGCCCGTGTGGTGCAGTTATTGGACGGCCAGCGCGCCGTGGTCGATCTGGGTGGCGTGCGCAAGGAAGTGTCGATTGACCTGGTCGATGACGCACAGATAGATGACTACGTCATCATCCATGTCGGCTACGCCATTGGCAAGATCGACCCCGACGAGGCGGCACGCACGCTGGCCCTGTTTGCCGAGCTGGCGCAGATGGAAGCAGCATGAAAAGCTCTATCGTCAAATCTCAGGGTAGGGCGCAGCAAGGCAAACCACGTAAGCAACCAGGCACGCCATGAAATACATCGACGAATTCCGTGATGGTGATGCCGCCCGCCTGATCGCCAGCAAGATCGCCGCCGAAGCCCTGCCGGACCAAGCCTATAACTTCATGGAGTTCTGCGGTGGCCATACGCACGCCATTTCGCGCTATGGCATCAGCGGCATGTTGCCCGCCAATGTGCGCATGATCCATGGCCCTGGCTGCCCGGTGTGTGTGCTGCCGATTGGCCGCATTGACCTGGCTATTTCGCTGGCGCTGGACCGGGGCGTGATGCTGTGCACCTACGGCGACACGATGCGCGTACCGGCCTCCGACAGCCTGTCACTGATCAAGGCCAAGGCACGTGGTGGCGATATCCGCATGGTTTATTCGGCGGCCGATGCGCTGGCGCTGGCCGAGCAGCATCCGCACCGTGAAGTGGTATTTTTCGCCATTGGCTTTGAGACCACCACACCGCCCACCGCGCTGGTGCTGCGCGAGGCAAAAGCGCGCCAACTGACCAATTTCAGCGTGCTGTGCTGCCATGTGCTGACCCCGGCTGCCATCACACACCTGCTGGAGTCAGCCCAGGCGCGCGAACTCGGTGCCATACCCATCGACGGCTTCATTGGCCCGGCGCATGTCAGCATCATCATTGGCTCGCAGCCCTATGTCCATTTCGCCCGGACTTACCACAAACCGGTGGTGATCACCGGTTTTGAGCCGCTTGACGTGATGCAGGGCATTCTGATGCTGGTGCGCCAGATGAACAGCGGCCGCGCCGAAGTCGAAAACGAGTTTTCCCGTGTCGTCACCGCCACTGGCAACCTCGCCGCGCAGAAAGTGATGGCCCAGGTGTTTGAATTGCGCGAGAGTTTTGAGTGGCGTGGTTTGGGTGAAGTGCCAGCCAGTGCCCTGAAGATTCGCCCCGAATTTGCCGCCTGGGATGCCGAAGTCAAGTTCGATTTGCACTACGCCAGCGTGCCCGACCACAAGCAATGCGAATGCGGCACGATTCTGCGCGGCATCAAGCGCCCGGCTGACTGCAAGCTGTTTGGCACCGTCTGCACGCCAGAGAGCCCGATGGGTTCGTGCATGGTGTCCAACGAGGGTGCTTGCGCGGCACACTATTCCTATGGCCGGTTTCAGGACATTGCGGTGGTGGCAGCATGAAAGTCAAAAAAAACTACCTGCGCCCGATTGACTTCAAACACGGGCGCGTCGACATGACACACGGTGCCGGTGGCCGCGCTGCTGCGCAACTGATCGACGAGTTGTTTGCCGCCGCCTTTGACAACGAGTACCTGCGCCAAGGGCATGACGGAGCTTTGTTGCCGCAGCCAAAAGGCCGGCTGGTGATGGCCACCGACGGCCATGTGATCTCGCCGCTGTTTTTCCCTGGCGGTGACATTGGCTGCCTGTCAGTGCACGGCACGGTCAACGATGTCGCCATGTCGGGTGCCTGGCCGCTGTACCTGGCAGCGAGCTTCATCATCGAAGAGGGTTACCCTTTGGCCGACCTGAAGCGCATCGTCGAGTCGATGGCCAGCGCCGCGCGCCAGGCCGGTGTGCCAATCGTCACGGGTGACACCAAAGTGGTCGAAAAAGGCAAGGGCGACGGGGTCTTCATCAGCACCACCGGGGTCGGCGTGGTGCCTGACGGGCTGCTGATTGACGGCCGCCAGGCCAGGGCGGGTGATGCCATTGTGGTCTCTGGCACGCTGGGCGAGCATGGCGTGGCGGTGATGTCGCAGCGCGAGTCGCTGACGTTTGAAACGGCGATCAAGTCCGACACTGCCGCCTTGCACACGCTGGTGCAGGCAATGCTGCAGGCGCTGCCAGACCCGGCAAGATTGCATGTCTTGCGCGACCCGACCCGCGGGGGGCTTGCCACCACGCTCAACGAAATCGCCCGCCAGTCCCAGGTCGGCATGAGCCTGATCGAAGGCGATATCCCGGTGCTGCCGGAAGTTGCAGCCGCCTGCGAGCTGCTCGGCCTGGACCCGCTGTATGTGGCCAACGAAGGCAAGCTGATTGCCATCTGCTCGCCCGAAGCGGCCGACACCCTGCTGGCTGCCATGCGGGCTCATCCCTTGGGTCATGGCGCCGCACGCATTGGCACGGTGACGGCTGATGACAACTGTTTTGTGCAAATGGCGACCCGCTTTGGCGGTCGGCGAGTGGTTGACTGGCTCAGTGGCGAGCAACTGCCGCGAATTTGCTGAAGGCATCAATAACGCTACTTTTTATGTAGCTACCAGCGCAATGATGGCAAGGGCTGGGACTCTTTTTGACGTATGACATTGCTAGCAGGATGCGGCCGCAGCAAGGTCACGCTGTGCTGGACTTGCCGATCCATCGCCGGGCTAATGGTCAAAAAGCCGGTGCGAACTGGGCCGCAGCGGTCGGTTCGCAGCCGCTGCGCCATCAGGGCGACAGAGTCTTGACCATGATCGTGGCCAAATCCATTTCCAATTCATTCGTGTCGAGGCATCCTGCCGCAGACATTGCAAACGCGATGCAAGGCGAGATCACAACGACATGGATGATTTGGAAAGGCAATAAGAGCCCTGATGGCCGGGCTGCGCGCTATTTTGGGCAGCACAATGGCTCCACGCCGGGAGATGCGGCTGAGGCACTCACTGTCGAGATCATCACAACGCCCAAGCCAAAAAATAAACGTGCTCTCGAATTGATCGCCCAAACCAAAACGTGGTCAGAACATCAAACCAGAATTGCCGGATTTTCGTTGGGGAACGCTGGCCTGTTTTGAACAGGACTTCAGGCCAGTCAATTCAGTCCAGTCAAATAGAACGCCGCCCAGAACATCGGATGCGGGTATTTTGCGCGGGTCTCGATCTGTGCCTTGCGCAGTGCGTCGGGGTAGCCACCGCGCTGCAGGTGTTCGTACATTTGCAGCATCAAGTAGGTTGTGGCTTCGTCATCGACCTGCCACAGCGATGCAATGACGGTGCTGACACCGGCATACAAAAAGCCCCGCGTCAGGCCGACCACATCGTCGCCGCTGGCAACTGCGCCCAGGCCGGTTTCACAAGCCGACAGCGTAACCAGCTCTGCATCAAGCGCCAGTTCATAAAGGTCAGATACCGTCAAGCGACCCGCATTGATGCCGCCGCCGGGCTTGTCCGCCGCCAGAATAAGCCCTGACTGCAACGGTTTTCCAGCTTCAAACTGGCCGTGCGAAGCAACATGAATGAACGCGGCACCAGGTGCCAGCGCCTGGAAGGCCGTGCGCGTTGCCTTTTTGCGCAGCAGCAAATGCTCGGCCTTGAACTTCGCCGCGAGCTTTTCGGCTTCATTCTGGGCGCTAGGCAAATCCAGATCGGGCCGTCCGAGGTCGGGGTTACCCAGCACCAGGAGGCGTTCGATGCCTTTGGTTTGCGACGGTCGAAGGTATTTCAGCACCGCCAGACTGGGCAATATCCGCAGCGTGAATCGGTCAATCAGATCTTGCTTGCCGTCATTGAGGGCACCAAATGGCAAATAGTGCAACACCCCATGTGGCACGATGGAAAGATGCTTGACCCTGATGTTTGGCAGCAAGGGTTCAATCAGCAGCTTGTGCAGGGCCTGCAACTGGCCCAAGGCCTGGGGCGAGCCCTCCTGCATGTTTTGCCGCAAACTGCGAACGACGCTCTCGACCTGGCTGGCATTGATGCGCACGCCATGAACGCTGTTGCTTTGCACCAGTGTGGCGAATAACTCGTCTCCAGCGGCAAAGTACTCGATCAAGGCTTCATCGGGCTTGACCAGACTTTGCGCCTCTTTGAGGTCGAGCCGCGACACGCTGACCAGCGATGCGAGCGAACTTGGCAGGGCGCTGGCGAGTGTCTGCAGCTCATTTGAACCCCCAGCTTGCGACACCGACCGAATCCGGCTTTCGTCCTGGCGGCGGCTGTCGAGATCGGCATTGCGGATACGGTCAAGCACCTGGGTCACCTTGGCCGCGTTGGCCGATTTTGGTGAGATCAGTCGCTGGCTTTGATTGGATGCCAACAGGTCCACCAGCGCGCGTGATTTGCCGCGCTCCATGCTCTCAAAGCTCTGACCAAACCGGCCTTGGCGAAATTGATTGGCAACCATGCTGGCATAGACCGCCTGCTTGTCCCCGACAAAGCCAATTTTGTTGGCCTCGCTGTTGATCGAACGGCGCTGGCGTTCAATCACCTCGGCCGCCTCCTGAAAAAAACGCTCTGCCTCCTCAAGCTGGCCTTGGCGCTCGGCGATTCGGCCCCGGTCATACAGCGCCATCCAGTAAATCTCGCCGTTGGCCTTGACCTGCGGCACCGCCAGCAGTTTGTCATAGCCCGAACGGGCAGCATCAAGCTGGCCAAGTTCCAGCAAGGCCTTGGTTTGCATAAAGGCGCGCGGCAGCTCAATCCAGACCCAATTGTTGATACCCAGCAAAAAAGCGCCGCTGGCCAGGTTGTCCAGAAAACTGCGCAAGCCAAATATCTTGTCTTGCGCCAGGGCATCAAGAACCTTCTGCCAGTTGCCCAGGGCCATGTTGACCCGCGCCATCGCCAGCGATTTGGCACCAACATAATCCCCGCCCGTCATGCCCAGCGAAAAGCCCTCGAGTTCGGCAGATAGACGTTCGGCTTCAGCGCGCCGCCCCAAGGCCAGGGTGGCCAGCGATTTGGCCGCCAGGGCATTGATGAAAATGTCCTTGTCATCGCTTTTTTCACGCTGATACCAATCCAGCGCCTTTTGAACCTGCACCAGCGCGGGGTCGTACTCGGCCAATTCGATCAGCGCTTCGGCGCGCATCAGATGGGATGCTGCGGTCGCATCATCCAGACCAAACAGCCGGGTGCGGGTGTCCCCCTTGGCCAGCGACTTGTCAAGCGAATCCAGGCAGTCCAATATCTTGCCGTAGTGCTTGACCCGCGAGTAGCCGTAACACAGCGAGTACCAGTCCGAAGACTTCATCGGCTGCTTGTCGAGCATCAACTCCATGCCGCTGACCAGCGCTTCAAACTTGCCAGTGCCAGCGAGGGAAACCTGCTCGTTACCAGTCAGTGCGCTGGCCGGTGCCGCCAACCCGAACCAACAGCATATCGCCAGCCCGAAGACGCGGCACAGGTTGCGAATCAGACCACCCTGAGTGACCACAGTGAACTCACTTCAAGGCAAACACGTCAGAACCAATAACCAACATTGAGCCGATAACCCCGAATATCGTTTTGGCCCTGCAGATAGGTAAACCCGGCACGCAAATAACTGCGGGAACTATTGGCACTTCGATTGGTGCCCAGTGTGACGCCAATTTCGTTGTAATTTTCGGAATACAAATCGCTGCCATAAAAGCGGGTATTGATGAACGAGAATTCATAGGCCATTTTCTTGCCATAGACCATGGCCGGAAATGACAACAGGACACCATTGCGAAAAACCGTGTTGCTGATACCGGGGTCAGAGGAATAATCACCTGCTGAAAACTTTTGGGACCGGTAAGTGCCCAGTGCATTGCCGATACCGATGTCATAGCCGTCGCGATGAATCACATACTGACTTGTCACCGACAGTGCCAGCATCGCGGCCCCCGCCCCCAGATCTGAGCTGCCGGTAATACCGTAACCAATGCCAGGTGTCAGTGCCCAATCATCAGTGATTGGATACCGGTAGGAAGCACCAAAATTGACCGCGTAGCTCTTGGCACCTTCGACTGAGCTCACAGTCACCGGGGCATAAAGGGTCAATTGGCGGGCCGGATCAATATCCGAGCGAAACACATAGGACAGGGGTATTGTCATCGCATTATTGGTAACACCGTGCTGGGTGAAACTGCCAAAAGACAGGCCAATACCAAAGAGATTATTGGATTCGCCAGTGGCCTCCTTGATATTCGAGGCAAACTGGGTAAAACTACGATCAAAATCAGCCATCATCATTTGTGACTGAAGCGAATTGGGGTTTCCGGCTACCGGGTCTACTGGAGATACCTTGACAAGCAGCTTTTGCATCTGGTCAAGCAATGAATTGCCACTGGTTTTCAGATACTCGTTCAGATCATCCAGGTTGCCATCACGAGTTGGTTTGGTATCAAATACCTGGACAAGGTTGATCGCGGGTATTTCAAACTTGATGGTCGGAGTCGTCCCGGTACTGATCAATGCGGGCAAGCCCCGGTAGCCCATGCGAATCACAGAGGGTGATGAATCGGTATAACTGCTGTTAAGTTTCATCAAACTGCTGAGCTTGGCACCGTCAAACATGTCCGATACCGATGTGAAACCAACCGGATTGGTCACGATGCCACCGGTGATGGCATCTATTGCGGGCTGATAGACCGAGTTGACCCCTACGGTGAGGTCAAATACATTGCCGGTCGGAAAGGTATCTGCTGTAGCAGCCATTGCAACTGACATCGAAAAACCAAAAAGAACCACTGCCTTGGGTGCAAACATTGCCACTCCTGAAAATGAGTTTTGTGCTGAAAAATCGACCATACCACTTTGAATTTTTTCTGTACAGCACATTGTTATTTCAGCAGATGATGAATTGTTGTTTGTTGTCGATTGCACATAAACCCCTTGCGATCACCAAAACTGCCAAGCGCACGCCGATGATTGCCATGGCCTGGAGCCGTTCGCCGTGCCATGCCCGCAACTGGCTGATCACATCAGTCGGGCGGCAGCATGACCGGCCGTGCACAAAGCATGACGGCTGAGTTGTGCCAACTGGGGCAGCACGTGCGGTTCAGCAAGCCGCGCCGACCAAACGCCATGCGATCGTCATATCTGCTACAACAAAAATAGCTAGCACCGCAAGCAGGACAAGCGTCAGAGGGGTATTTCAAGGGTAAATATGCGCAGACAGCGATGCCAGGATTCAAAAAGCAATCAGCGGCCCGATACCCAATGGTGATGACTTTTGGTCAAAACCAAAAAACACGCTGCGCCCGTAAAAGAATGGCAAGCCCCAGTCAAACACCGTGCGCGATCCCATCTGCCCGGCCAGAGAAGGCAAGGCGGTCAAATCGGTACCGATGACCAGAGTCTGTGCATTGGAAACTGAAAATGACACGTTGGCACTGACTGCGTTCTTGCCCGACAAGGTCGCCGACAACTCGGTGGTGCTGCTGGGGCAATAAAACCCGTACATCTGACTGCTGAGGGTGCAAGCTGTCAGCGTGCTGGTATCAAAGTACAGGCCGTTGGAGCCGGTGTCAATGAAAC
>DAOSLL010000014.1:0-17013 GCA_035368905.1 Rhodoferax sp. | reverse complement strand
GTCACTTACGCGCAGCCCGCCGATCTGGCGACGGTGCGCAGCACTGTGGACAAACTTGGCTTTGCTGACGTGCAAGTGCAAAACTTTGGTACCGCGCGTGACGTGCTGATTCGCCTGCCAGTACAAAAAGGCGTTAGTTCAGCCCAGCAAAGCACCCAGGTCGTGGCGGCCCTGAAAGCGGTGGATGCCAGCGCCAGCATGCGCCGCACCGAGTTCGTCGGCCCGCAGGTGGGCGATGAACTGGCTGCCGATGGGCTCAAGGCGCTGGCCTTTGTGGTGATTGGCATCATGGTCTATCTCGCGGTGCGTTTTGAATGGAAGTTTGCTGTCGCCGCCATCATTGCCAACCTGCATGACGTGATCATCATTCTGGGCTTTTTTGCCTACTTTCAATGGGAGTTTTCCCTGCCGGTGCTCGCTGCGGTGCTGGCGGTGCTGGGCTATTCGGTCAACGAGTCAGTGGTTATATTTGACCGTATTCGCGAGAACTTTCGCCGCTACCGCAAGATGACGACCATCGAGATCATCAACAACGCGATCACCTCAACCATCAGCCGCACCATCATCACCCACGGTTCGACCCAGATGATGGTGCTCTCGATGTTGCTGTTTGGTGGCGCCACGTTGCATTACTTTGCCCTGGCGTTGACCATTGGCATCCTTTTCGGCATCTACTCTTCGGTGTTTGTCGCCGCCGCGATCGCCATGTGGTTGGGCATTCAGCGTGAAGACCTGGTCAAGGGACAATTGGCCAAAAAAGACCTTGATCCGAACGACCCGAACGCCGGGGCAACGGTTTAGTCGGCGACTCGACCATGGCAACCACTCTTGAGCCCAGACAAGCGGCCAACTTGGCAGCTCAAGCACGCCAGCGACTGGTGGCGCTCGCCACTGAGGCCATGGCCTCAGTGCTGGGGCTGGTACAAGAGCGCCTGAGCAGCCTGATGAACGAGGCCGCCCCGTCGCGTGAAATGCAACTTCGCCGAGATGCCTGGATGGCTTTCCAGCGCTTCAAGCAAGCCTGGTGTGATGGCACAGTGCAGACTTGGAAGGCGGCATTGTTGCCAGAAACTCGTCTGGCACCGGTACGGGCTGGCATCACGATGGAGTTGCTCGGCACCGAGGTGGTCGAAAACAAGATCATTGCCTCGCGACTGGCACTTGACCTGATGGAGAAGTCGGCGCTGGAAGTCAACAGTTTGCGCAAGCGGCTGAAGTTCCTGGCTGGCGAACAAGAGCTGAGTGCCCGCGACATCGTCCATCCCGAGGTGTTGTTTCTGGCGCTGGTTGAACGCTGGGAGACCAGCGGCTTGCCGCGTGAATCGTGGCAACTGACAAACGCCGTGGTACAGCGTCACTTCAATGAGCAATTGCAAAAGGCCTATGCCCGGTGCAACGCTGACCTGATCGCTCAAGGGGTGCTGCCGGTGATCGATTTCAGCCCCAAACTTAACCCGGTGGCAGCGGGCCCGGGTGCCTCTTCAACTGCTCCGGCAGCGGACTCGGGCGACGCTTCACCGACTCCGGCACCGGCCGAGCCAGCGCCGTCATTGCATGGGCGGCGCGCCGAAGACCGAGCCATGGCTGGCGGCATCTTCAACAACTTGGCGGGCATGCAAGGAATGCCTGGAATGCCAGGCATGCAGGGTTATGCTGGCGGCAGCTACGCCGATGCCGCCAGAGCCGGGGCTGTCGGCGAGCGTCGCTTCGGACGTGCCCAAGTTTTGCTGGAGCAGGTCGGACGCTTGCTAGGCGGGTTTTTTAATCCTGATTCACCGCAGGGTTCCCACATAGCACCTTCTGTGCCGTTGATGACGGCACTGGCACGGCAGCCCAGATTGAGTGCGCCAAACTTTGAAATGGTAGCCGGTGAGCCGCCGACCGGGCAAATGGTGGTGATAAACCGGGTGGTCAGGGAACTGCGCGAGCAGTCTGCCGAGCTCAAGGGCAAGGCCCAGACTGACAACGAAAAGGCCATCATTGAACTGGTCGCGCTGATGTTTCAGGCCATATTGCAGGAGGACCGCATTCCCACCGGGGTGCGGGTCTGGTTTGCCCGCCTGCAAATGCCGGTACTGCGAGTGGCACTGGCCGAGCCGGACTTTTTCAACAAGCTCAACCACCCGGCCAGGCAGCTCATTGATCACATGGGCTCGTGTGTCATGGGTTTTGATGCCAGCGGTATCAGCAGCACAGCACTTGAGCTCGAGATCAAACGGGTGGTTCAGGTGATCGAGCAGTACCCGGATACCGGTGATCGGGTGTATAAAAAGGTTTACGAGGAATTTCAGGCGTTTTTGAAACAGCACCTGACCGAAAAACCATCGACCCAAAAAGTGGTGGGTGTAGCGCAGCAACTCGAACAAAAAGAAACCCTCACCATTCAATACACCATCGATCTGCGTGACCAACTCAAGGACATGCCGGTGCGCGACGAGATCCGTGAGTTTTTGTACAAGGTCTGGGCCGAAGTGCTGGCGGTTTCCGCAGTTCGACAGGGTGGTCAGCACAAACAAACCCTGCTGCTGAAAAAAACAGCGACCGACCTGATCTGGGCTGCCAGTGCCAAGCCGAACCGCGCTGATCGCGCCCGCGTGATTGCCAACTTGCCGGAACTGCTGCAATCGCTGCGCACCGGCATGACCCTGATGGGAGTCAACCGGTCGGCCCAGGATGCCCACATCAAGATCATCAGCGACACGCTTGCCGATGCCTTCATGTCGAAGACGCAGGCGATTGCCGAAGATCAGATTGCAGCACTGGCCGAGCGTCTCGCCAACCTGGAAGACTACATCAGCGACGATGGCAACGAGAATCTGCCACTGGACTCCAACAACATTGAAGAATTGCTGGGCATCGAGGCCTCTGAACTCGATGTCCTTTCCAGTGGCACCAGCACGGCCAGCCCAGCCATGCTGCAGTGGGCCCGTGAACTGGATCTGGGTGCCTGGTTCACGCTGGACCACAACCACCAGATTGCCCAGGTGCAATACGTCTGGCGCAGTCCGCTTGGTCATTTGCACCTGTTTGCCAACACCCTGGGGCACAGTTACCTGATCCAGTCAGCCCGGCTGGCCGCTTACCTGCAGGAAGGCTTGCTGTCACCGCAGGAAGACGAGTCGCTGACGATGCGTGCCACCCGCGATGCACTGGGCAAAATCCAGGCCAATCCGGAGCGGCTGCTGCGCTGAGCGCCGTCTCAATTTGCCAACCGGTCAATCCGGTTGTCACACAGTTCGTCAAAAACCAGGGCATCGGGTTCCTCGCCCAGGCTCCAAAAGACCATCAGCACAATCAGTTTCAGGTCTTCCACGCTGATCGGGTCACCCGACGCTGCCATGGTGCGCTCCATCACAAGTTCCAGCCGGTCTTGCGGCAAGGCACCAATGGAGGCCAGAAAGGCGACAAAGCGCCAGCCTGTGGCACCCAGCCGGGCTTGCTCTGCGTCAGTAAAAAGCCGCATGGCAGGCTGTCGGTTTTGCCAGGGATTGCGCGCATCGGCAAGTTGGTGCGGGCTAGCGGTCACGGTGCCGGGCTGAACAGCCTGTGGCCGATGCAAGCCGCGCGCGGCGTGCTTCAGATCTTCCAGCCAAACCAGGGCATCGACCACCTCGTGACTGTCAAAGCCGACGGCACCGAGTTTGCGCTGCAATGCTGGCAGTTCAGGGCAGGCATCGCCGTCCCAGTAGTTTTGATAAACAAAGGCAAGGACTTCAAACATGGCCGTTAATATACCGCCCGGCGAATGCCTCAAACCTCCAAACAAGCCCGGAAAACGGGACTCAATCCAGGACGCCGGTCGGACTTGGGATGTGGTCGGGAACAATTCAGGTTCTTGCCCCAAGGCGTTGGGATGCAAGGCCAGGCGCAAGGCGTTCAACTGGCTAAACAAACGTCTTGCAACGCTGCTGTGCGCCCAAATCCGCAGGTGCAGATTGGGAAAGTCATTTCTCACCACATCCTTTTGGCGCATCGGCTGAGAACTGGCCGCAGCGGCCGATTTTGCGTTGGTTCACTGGCCCACAACCGGACTATCGGCCGACCAATCCGGCACCCCTCGCTGGGGTCGATTCTCGCTGCGTGATCGGCAAGTCCGACCGGCTCTTGGCGGTTCAGGTCGGTTGTCGCTGAAACAAGCCACCGGGCAGGCGCGCCACCAAGCCATCGAGTTCCAGACTCATCAACTGCGCCTGCAAGCTGGCTGCGTCGAGGCCGGTGCGCGCCTGCAGGGCATCGAGCCCAACCGGATCGAAACCGAGTCCGGTCAACAGTCCAATATCATGCTCAAATAAGCCTCCAGACCTTTCTGTGTCTGCGTCACCAGCTATCAACTTTGTATCATGCGAAGGGCCGTCAAGCCACTTCAGTTCATCAAAGATGTCCTGTGCCGATTCGACCAGCTTGGCCCCTTGCTTGATCAGCGCATGGCAGCCACGCGACTGGGCTGCATGGATCGAGCCGGGGATGGCAAACACTTCCTTGCCCTGCTCGTTGGTCAGTCGCGCGGTGATCAGCGAGCCCGATTTCAGTGCTGCCTCCACCACCAGCGTGCCTTGCGCCAAGCCGGCGATCAGGCGGTTGCGCCGGGGGAAATTGGCCGTCAATGGCGGTGTGCCCAGCGGGTACTCACTGACCAGCATGCCGCGCTCGGCAATACGGTGGGCCAAATCGCGGTGCGCCTTGGGATAGACCCGGTCCAGCCCGGTGCCCACCACCGCCAGCGTTGCGCCAACCTGGGTGGACCCGGTCGCCTTGAGTGCACCCTCATGCGCCGCACCATCAATGCCCAGCGCCAGACCACTGACCACCGTCACCCCCGCTTCGACCAACGATTGGGCAAACCGCTGGGCATTGGCCACGCCCTGCGGAGTGGGGTTGCGGCTACCCACCACAGCCAGACTTCTGGCAGCATCAACAGAGATCGAATTCGCTATTACATCAGTAGCTGCTTGTGCTTGTAGCGCAAGGGCTGGCGGGCTATTTTGCTTGAAATGTGCAGCACCCAGCAGGTACAGCATCAGTGGTGGGTCATCCAGGTTCAACAAGGCCTGCGGGTAGCCCGGATCGCCAAGCGTGGTCAGTTGCCGACGGATGCCATCGGGCACATCCTGCTGCAGCCAGGCAAGTGTGGTATCGAGCAGCGCCGCCAGGCCCTCGGGCACGCTGCGCAGCGCCTGCACCTGTGCACTGCTGACGGTTTGCTCAAGTGCCAGCGCAGACTGCTCAAAAATGGCCTGCGGCAAACCGAAAGCTGCCAGCAGCTTGCGGGCGCTGCTGTTGCCGACCCCGCTGCTAAGCGACAAACGCAGCCAGGCAGTGAGTTCGTCAACCTCCACGGCGCAGCAGGGTCGTTAAAGCGGATTGACCACCCGGTCGCCCACCAAAACGCCGGTGGTGACCTCCAATACCAGCGCATAGGACAGCTTCTCAAAGGTACGAAACACCATCAGCAAGCCGTTGCGTTCGTCAGGCAGTTTGAGCTCGGGGCGGCTCGGATCGGTCTTGTCAACCAGACGCGTACCGTCTTTCAGGATGGCCAGCACATGGCCAGGTTCGATGCCATCGCGTTCACCCTGGTTGATCACAATCACCTGATTTTGCGCCGCATTGGCCACGGCGTTGCCATAGATCGAGACGACGCGGGCATCCACCGGGTTTTGCGGTGCATGCGGCACATAGCTGACAAACTGCAGCGGTGGCTCGGGCAGCAGCCGGTCACCCACCCGCATTTCTTCTTTGGCGTCGACGATATCGATGGTGGCTGGCACCAAGTCGGAGCGCACCTTGCCATTGCGGTCGGTGCTTTCCTGGGTGGCCTCGCTTTGCACCAGCAAGGCCTTGCCGACGTACTGGGCCTCGTAACCCAGCACCTCACCGGTAATCGGGTCTTTCAGTGCGGTGGCATCTCGAAAAACGCGGTAGGCCTTCTGTTTCAGGCTGGGGTCATCGGTGAGCTCTTCGCCGCCGCTGCTGCGGGCGTAAGCCCGGTCACCACGGGTCAGCAGCACCCGGTCCTCCTGCGCTGCCACGATGCGGGGCGCAGCCGCCAAACCCTGTTCATCGACAATCACCGGCTCTGACAAATAGGGCTCGATCAGGTGACTCTTGAGTGTTGGCAAAGCGCTGAGTGCCAGCTTTTCAGGCCTGATGCGTGGCGACAGTCGCACTGTCGGCAAATCGCTGTCGCTCATGCTGAGGCGGGCCAGACCATCCTTGCGAACCAGGAAGAGCGTTTGCCCAGGGTAGATCAGGTGCGGGTTTTTGATGTCATCAAGGTTCATGCCCCACAGTTCAGGCCAGCGCCAGGGCGATTTAAGGTACATGCCGGCAATCGCCCACAGCGTGTCACCTGACTTCACGGTATAGCTCGGTGGCGCATCAGCCTTGATCTGACTCAACGGCACACCACTGTTGGCCACCTGGCTGGCGGTGGCACGCTGCTGCGCCGTGACGGAGAAGTTTTGTGCGATGGCCGGGGTGGCCAGTTGCAGGCCAATGATGATCGCGGCCAGACCCACCTGGAGTGGGATTGCATTGAATGAAGGTTTTGCCATGGTGGTTGGTACCCTGTTAAATCGCATGAAATTTTGCGCCCAAGCCCTTGATTGAACAACGATTGTCGCCTGACGATCCGTCAAAAGGACGGAAAAATAGCGAAAATACCGACACCTTCGATGAGACACCATGGCTTTACTCCCGATTCTCTGCTATCCCGATCCCAAATTGCGCACCATCGCCAAGCCAGTGACGACGGTTGACGCACGTATCAAAACCCTGATTGCCAACATGCTAGAGACCATGCATGAGGCCAAAGGCATCGGTCTGGCCGCCACCCAGGTCGATGTGCATGAATGCCTGATCGTCATTGATGTGGCCGAGGGGCGTGACGATCCGCTGGTGCTGATCAACCCAAAAATCATCTGGCGCAGCCCTGAGACCCATCTGAACGAAGAAGGCTGCCTATCGGTTCCCGGTATTTACGACGGCGTGCAACGCCATGATGCGGTCAAGGTCGAGGCGCAGGATGGTGACGGAAAACTGCGCCTGATCGAGGCCGATGGCATGTTGTCGGTGTGCATCCAGCATGAAATGGACCACTTGCTGGGCAAGGTGTTTGTCGAATACCTGTCCCCGCTCAAGCGCAACCGCATCAAGACCAAGCTGCTAAAGGCCCAGCGCGAGGCGCGCGCTTGATGTCGGCCTTGAAGCTGGTGTTTGCCGGTACACCCGAGTTTGCCCGGGTTGCGCTGGCCGGTTTGCAGTCGGCGGGCCATGACATTGCGCTGGTGCTGACCAAGCCGGACCAGCCAGCCCGGCGCGGCCTGAAGCTGCAGCCCTCGCCGGTGAAACAATTTGCCCTGGCGCACGGCATGCCGGTGGCGCAACCGCGCAGCCTGCGGCTGGACGGCAAATACCCGGACGACGCGCGGGCGGTGCAGGCGCTGCTGCAGACTGGTGGCTTCGATGCCATGGTGGTGGCCGCTTATGGACTGATCCTGCCGCAATGGGTGCTGGACCTGCCGACCAAAGGCTGTTTCAACATCCACGCCTCTTGCCTGCCACGCTGGCGCGGTGCGGCACCGATCCACCGCGCCATTGAAGCTGGCGACGCCAGCACCGGTGTCACCATCATGCAAATGGATGCCGGGCTCGATACCGGTGACATGCTGCTGGCGCAGTCCCTGCCGATTCTTGACACCGACACAGCCGCCACCCTGCATGACAAACTGGCCGAACTCGGTGCCGCTCTGATGCTGCAAACCCTGCAACAGGTGCAGCAAGGCAACACCCAGCCAGTCGCGCAGCCGCCGCAGGGCATCACATACGCCCACAAGATCGACAAGCTTGAGGCGGTGATTGACTGGGCCCAGGCGGCACAGACCATTGTCCGGCGTGTGCGGGCCTTTAACCCGGCACCGGTTGCCAACACCCGTGTCGCCGGTGAGACGCTGAAAATCTGGGCCGCCCAGGCCAGCCCCGAAATCCCGCCTGCTGAATTGAAATATGGAACAATTGTGGCTGTAGACCATACTGGTATTGCGGTGGAAGCTATTAATTCTATAGTAATCCTGACTGAACTGCAGCGCCCCGGCGGCAAACGGCTGCAGGCCGCTGACTTTCTGCGTGGTTTTGACCTGCGGGTTGGTCAGCGTTTTGACTGAGCCTGGTGTTTTTCCGACCTGAACTCTACCGTCACCCCGAGTTTCGCAGCGGCGCGCTAGAGTCATTGAGTGCTGCGCCTGGGCTAGCGGCCTGGGGGCTGATGACTGGCGTGGCGATGGTGAATTCGGGCCTGAGCACCTTTGAGGCGCTGCTGATGGGTGTCATTGTCTTTGCTGGCAGCTCGCAATTGGCGGCGATTCCCCTGATTGCCGCAGCGGCGCCGATGTGGGTGGTGCTGGCTACCGGCTTTTGCGTGAACTTGCGTTTTGTCGTGTTCAGCGCCCACATGCGTCCTTACATGATGCACCTGCCCTTGTGGCAGCGCCTGCTCAGCGGCTACCTGACCACCGATTTGAGCTATGTACTGTTCACCCGGCGCTACCCGCAGCATGGAGGCACGCCTGAACAATTGCTGGCTCAGCAGGCCTATCTGGCGGGCAACAGCGGGGTCAACTGGCTGGCCTGGGTCGGCTGCAGCGTGCTTGGGGTGCTGCTGGCGCGCCTGATTCCAATGGCCTGGGGCTTGGGTTTTGCCGGCATCCTGGCCTTGCTGGGCATTTTGTTTTCGCTTGCCTCAAGCCATCTGCGTTGGGTCAGCGCCGGCGTGTCCGGCGCTGCAGCGGTGGCGGCTTTTGCGCTGCCTTTCAAACTCAACATTCTGCTGGCGATTGCGGCAGCGGTGGCCATGTGTCTGATGCTTGAAGCGTCGCGCGAAGCCGCAGGGCCAGGCCCGCCATGAGTGCTGATACCGACCTCTGGACGGTGGCAGTGATCATTGGCCTGACGCTGATCACGGTGCTGACGCGCACCCTCTTTTTCATCTCCAGCAAGCCCTGGCATCTACCGCACTGGGCTCAGCGCGGCCTGCAATACGCGCCGATTGCGGCCCTGTCGGCGGTGATCGTGCCCGAACTGGTCATGACACAGGGTCAGTTCATTCAGAACTGGCAAGATGCCCGCTTGTTCGCCGCGCTGGCCGGGGCTGTATGGTTTTTTTGGCACAAGGGACAAGGCCAGGCGGTGTTGGGGACCATCGTCACCGGCATGCTGGTCTATCTGCCATTGCACCTGGGACTGGGCTGGTAAGGTGCAACCCGGATTGCTCAGTTGGACGCGACCGATTGACTGCACGCGGCGTGCCTGAGCGCAACGACACAGCGGGTTTGGCCCGCATGTCGTCCTGGCGGATGAGCCAGCAGCAACGCCCCCAGTGCCGCTGCCAATGGCGCAGCCGGGCGAGTAGTGCAGTCGCCCAACTGGTGAGCCCCATCGAAAGCAATGATCTGAGTCATTCACGTGTTGAAGTGATCAAGCTGTCAACTGGCATTGGGGCCGAATTGATCGATTGCTACCCCAGTTCCCGCACCAATTCCATCGCCTGCTCAACCCGTTCCACGGCGTGAATCGTCAGGCCTTCAAAGTCCCGCGCCCTGGGGTTTTTCGGCAGGTTGGCTTTGGGCACCACGGCCATGCTAAAACCCAGCTTGGCGGCTTCCTTCAGGCGCTCCTGGCCGCGCGGGGCCGGTCGCACCTCACCGGCCAGCCCAACCTCACCAAAGGCAAAAAAGCCCCTGGGCAGCGGCTTGCCGCGCAAGGACGAGGTAATTGCCAGCAGCACCGCCAGGTCGGCCGCCGGTTCTGAAATGCGCACACCGCCGACCGCATTGACAAACACGTCCTGATCCAGACACGCCACCCCGGCGTGGCGGTGCAGCACCGCCAGCAGCATCGCCAGGCGGTCCCGGTCCAGGCCGACACTCAAGCGCCGGGGCGACGGCCCGCCGCTATCGACCAGTGCCTGAATCTCGACCAGCATCGGGCGCGTGCCCTCCAGGGTGACCATGACACAACTGCCCGGCACCGGCTCGGCGTGCTGGCTCAGGAAGATGGCGCTCGGGTTGCTGACCCCCTTAAGGCCTTTTTCGGTCATGGCAAACACGCCGATTTCGTTGACGGCACCAAAGCGGTTCTTGATGGCGCGCACCAGCCGAAAACTCGAATGCGTGTCGCCTTCAAAATACAGCACGGTATCAACCATGTGCTCCAGCACGCGCGGGCCAGCCAAAGCGCCTTCTTTGGTGACATGGCCGACCAGCACGATGCAGGTTGCCCGCCCAGGGGCACCACTCTCAGCGCCAGCGCTGGCTTTTGCGTAGCGGGTCAGGTGCGCAGCACACTCGCGCACCTGCGCAACCGACCCTGGGGCCGAGGTGAGCTGGTCTGAATAGACCGTCTGGATCGAGTCGATCACGGCGATGTCGGGCCGCGTGGCAGTCAGCGCGGCGAGGATTTTTTCAAGCTGGATTTCGGCCAGCACCCGCACCTGCGAGCCATTGAGCCCCAGACGACGGGCGCGCAGTGCCACTTGCGCGCCACTTTCTTCGCCCGTCACGTACAAGGTGCTTTGGCCACTGCGCTGCAGCGAATCGAGCGCTTGTAACAGCAAAGTCGATTTGCCAATGCCGGGGTCGCCGCCGATCAGCACCACACCACCTTCGACCATGCCGCCGCCCAACACCCGGTCAAGCTCGTCGTGGCCGGTGGGGGTGCGCGCCATATCAACCGCGTCAATGTCGCCCAGGATGGCAATACCGGCGGTTTTGGCCAGTGACGCAAAGCGGTTTTTGGCAGGCACGCTGCTTTCTGGCACCGATTCAATCAGCGTGTTCCAGGCATTGCAATGCGGGCACTTGCCCAGCCACTTGGGGCTGGTGCCGCCACAGTCGGAGCAGACGTAAACAGTTTTTTCTTTGACCATGGCAGCATGATACTGGCTAAAAACACAGATGTGAGCTTGACTGTCGGTGCGCTGTCAGACGGTCCCTGACGCGATCCATGCCAAATAATCGGTCGCATCCCGGTCAACCTGCGCGATGTCGTCCGTTTGCGGCAGAAAATCCAGCGATCCACGGCTTTGGGGAAATGTCGATTGCTATTGTAATAATAGCTGTTAGCGCAATATTCACAAGGGCTAGAGGCCAATATGACACCTAACGATTCGCTGAACAACGAGCCTTCAAGCACCAATCTGGCCAACGCCGGACTCAGCGCCGTGCAGGCAGGCCAACGCCTGGCCGCCGACGGCCCCAATGCCTTGCCGACCGATCAGCAGCGCGGCTGGCTGGCGATCATGCTTGAGACGCTGTCTGACCCGATGTTTGCGCTGCTGCTGGGTGCCGGGGTGCTTTATCTGGTGCTCGGCGACCTGCAGGAAGGCCTGATTCTGTTTGGCCTGGTGCTGGTGGTGCTGGCCCTGACCCTGTACCAGGAAGGCAAGACCGAACACGCGCTGGCCTCCTTGCGTGACCTGACCAGCCCGCGTGCGCTGGTCCTGCGTGACGGCGCACCGTTGCGCATTGCCGGGCGCGACGTGGTGCAAGGCGATGTGCTGGTGCTGGCCGAAGGTGACCGCATTGCCGCCGATGCGCTGCTGTTCGAGGGCACTGAGGTGCAGGTTGACGAATCGTTGCTGACCGGTGAGCCAGTGCCGGTTGACAAACTGGCTGGCAGCAGCTTGGGTCAGCAAGCCGGGGCCGGGTCAACAAAGTCAGCAGCGAGTCCGGGCGCGCCTGGGCAAGCTGTCAGCCCGACAACTCAGGACGCGTCTTCGACCCTGTTTTCCGGCACCCTGCTGGTGCGTGGTCACGGCCTGGCGCGCGTCACCGCGACCGGCCCGCGCAGTGAAATCGGCCGCATCGGCACGGCGCTGGAGTCGCTGACCTCGGAAGCCTCGCCGCTTCGCAAACAAACTGCACAACTGGTGCGCTCACTGGCTATCCTGGCAGTCGTCGTCAGCCTGTTGCTGGTGCTGGTGGTTGGTTTGCTCAAAGGCGACTGGCTGGCTGCGCTGCTGGCCGGCATTGCGCTGGCGATGGCCCTGTTGCCGCAGGAGTTCAGCGTGGTGCTGACGGTCATTCCGGCGTTGGGGGCCTGGCGACTGTCAAAACACAAGGTGCTGACACGGCGCATTGCGGCGATTGAGACGCTGGGTGCAACCAGCGTGCTGTGTGTGGACAAAACCGGCACGTTGACCGAAAACCGCATGACGGTGACACAGTTGTATGCCGAACAGTCGGCAGGCATCAATCACCCGCAAGGCTCGGTTGCAGGCATTGCAGGCGACAGTCTGGCAATTGACTACGCCAGCAGCACCGGGTTGCCCGAGACCTTCCACACCCTGGTGGAGTTTTCGATTCTGGCCAGCGTCAGCGACCCGTTTGACCCGATGGAGAAGGCCTTTCACCGCCTCGGGCAACATTTTTTGAGTGACACAGAACATCTGCACCGCGACTGGACGCTGATGCAACAGTACGGTCTGACGCCAGAACTGCGCGCCATGTCGCATGTCTGGAAAGCGGTCGATGGCCAGGACCATGTGGTGGCTGCCAAAGGCGCGCCCGAGGCGATCATCGATTTGTGCCACATGGACTCAGTTGCCCAGAGCCGTGTCGCCGGCATCGTTGAAGCCATGGCCGCCAAGGGGCTGCGGGTGCTGGGCGTGGCGCGCGCGCGCTATCAGGGCATGGACTGGCCCGCCATCGAGCATGACTTCGAGTTCGAGTTTGTCGGCCTGCTGGGCCTGGCTGACCCGCTGCGCCCCGAGATTGCCGAGGCGGTCGCGCAGGCCCACACGGCAGGCATCCGGGTGGTGATGATCACTGGCGACTACCCCGCCACCGCACAGGCGATTGCGTTTGAAGCCGGTTTGCAGACCCGAGCCGGGCCAGCGCCGACTGGCCTGCCTGATGCAAGCCAGACCAGCCAGCCAGGCCGCTCTCCAGCCCAAGCGGTTCCAGCCCAAGCGGTTCCAGCCCAAGCAGCACCGGCCCCGGCGGGTTCTGCCAGCGCCGTGCCCGGCAGCAACGACTGGCTGCTGACTGGCGATGCGATGGACCGCCTGGACGATGCACGATTGCAGCAGCGCATGACCAGCGTCTGCGTCTGCGCCCGCATTGCCCCGACACAAAAGTTGCGCATCGTGCAAGCCCTCAAGGCCAATGGCGACGTGGTGGCCATGACCGGTGACGGTGTCAACGACGCACCAGCGCTCAAAGCTGCGCATGTCGGGGTGGCGATGGGTGAGCGCGGCACCGATGTGGCGCGCGAGGCGGCATCGATCGTGCTGCTGGACGACAACTTTGCCGGACTGGTGCACGCAGTGCGCCTGGGGCGACGCATTTTTGACAACCTGCGCAAGTCCATGTCCTACATTCTGGCGGTGCATGTGCCGATTGCCGGCATGGCGCTGCTGCCGGTGTTGCTGGGCTGGCCGGTGGTGCTGTTCCCGCTGCACATTGCTTTTCTGGAACTGGTGATTGACCCGGCGTGCTCAATGGTGTTCGAGAACGAGCCACCCGAGCCTGACCTGATGCAGCGCCCGCCCCGCGATGTGACGACACCGCTGTTTGGTGGCAAGACCCTGGTCTGGGCGCTGTTGCAAGGGCTTGGGGCGCTGGCGTTGGTGTTGGCCGCCACCTGGTGGGGCCTGGGGCATTTGAGCGAAGGTGCGGCGCGCGCCTTTTCCTTTGCCACGCTGGTGGCAGGCAACCTGGCCCTGCTTCTGGTCAACCGGGCGCGGGTTGGCTCGCTCTGGCAAAGTCTGCGGGTGCCCAACCTCACCTTGTGGCTGGTGTGCGCGGCGGCATTGATGCTGATGGGCCTGGCGCTGTATGTGCCATGGCTCGCCGGTTTGTTCAAGTTCGAACTGTTGCCGCTGCCCTGGCTCGGCGCGGCTTTGGCGCTTGGACTGCTGCTGGTGCTGGGTTTTGAGCTGGTCAAACCCCGTTCTGATGGCGCAAGCGGCGCACTTTTTCCAGGCTGACGCTGACCTTCACGGTGGCACTGGCCACCGGGGCCAGCACCGCATACCGGGGTGCCAGACTGTCACTGGTGTCGTGGTACACATATTTGGCAATCGGCATGCCACTGGCGTTCATGATGGTCGCCACATGCGGCGCGTTGGCACGCCTACCGCGCTTGACCACCACCGCCGTCTCCCCGTTGACCAGTTGCACATAGCTGCCGGGCGGGTAAAAACCCAGCACTGCAGCCATCGCCGGGCGCAAGTCAGCCGTGTCGGGGGACGTGGTTTGCATCAACGACTTGGCGGCGGCCAGCGGCAACATGGCGGCGCGGCTGCTGCGCGGTGCCATTTTGGCGATCAGGCTGTCGGCCAGGTTCAGCATGCGCAGGTAGCCGTGCTGCGGCGGCTGCAGCGCTGCAGCCTGCGGCTGATGATGCCACTGCACCAGGCTCAACAGCTCATCTTCGTGCAGGCCAAAACTGCGCAGGATGTCGGTGCTGGCCGGCCCATGCGCGGCAATGATCTGGCGCTGGGCCGGATTGGGCGGCCTGAGCTGGCGCGCCAGGCTGTCCTGCGGCCGCGCCATGCCGATATTCATCACCAGAGCCGAGCGCAGCAGCAGCGCCGGGCTGTCTTCGGGCTGCTCAAGCTTGTCGGCGGTCAGCGCAGCCACCACGCCGGCCAGCAGGGCATGGGTGGCGCAATAGCCCAGGCGCAGGTCGGGCAGCGCCTGAAACAGCACAAACAGCGCCTCGTCCGGGTCGCGCCGCAGCAGTGCCTGGGCCTTTTGCTCAATGCCTTGCAAGCGCGGCAGCGGGTTGCTGGCATCAGCACCCTGGTACAGCAGGCCACGCAAAACCTCCTGCAGGTCCAGCCAGCCGCCTTCGACCACCCGGCCCTCCTGATAATCGGTGTCAGCGATCTCGGCTGGCATCGGTGCGCGTGCAATGGTAGCCATGTCAACGCCGTCGGCACGCATCTGGCGCATGCTGCGCTCCAGGCTCATTTGCCAGGCCAGGGCATCGGTTTCGGTCATGCAGGCCCCGTGTGCGGCAAGCAATTCGCGGTGCGCTTCAGACTGCAGGGGTTGCCCGTGGCGCATCAGCAAGCGCCCGTCCGGGGTCCAGACATCGACCGGCAATACCCGGCCAAGCTGCACCCGGCTTAATGGCACTGGAACAAACACCTGCATCAGTCCACCACCACCGGCACCCGCGCGGCCAGCGCACACATCAGCTCATAGCCCAGTGTGCCCGCCGCCTGGGCAACTTCGTCAATCGGCAGCACAGCGCCATTGTCGGCGCGGCCCCACAGCGTGACCGCACTGCCCACCCCCACCGGCACACCGGCATCTGCCAGGGGTGTCAGGTCGACTGCGATCATGTCCATGCTGACGCGTCCGAGCGTGCGGGTGCGACGGCCCGCCACCAGCACCGGCGTGCCGGTCGGGCAAAGGCGCGGGTAGCCGTCAGCGTAGCCGCCAGCGACAACCCCCACCAGGGTCGGCCGATCAGCCACAAAAGCAGAGCCATATCCAACGCTAGCGCCCGTGTCTATTGCCTGAGTAGCTATTATTTTTGTGGCAAGCGTCATGCTTGGCAACAAATCCCATTGGGCGCTGCTGTGCTCCGGGTGGTCGGGTGCACTGCCGTACAGCAAGATGCCAGGGCGAATCCAGTCGCTGATCACCAGCTCTGGCGCGGCGATGTTGCCAGTATCGCTGTGGCGCAAGGTGGCAGCGCTGTTGCTCAAGGACCGCTCGCCCGGCAAATCACGCGTGACACACTCAAACACCTGCAGTTGCTGCTGCACGCCACGCGCACCATCTGCATCGCTGAAATGTGTGATCAGCGAAATCTCATCGACCTGGGGCAGCGCGTTCAGGCGCGCCCAAGCCGCACGGTAACGCTCGGGGGTGAAGCCAAGCCGGTTCATGCCCGAGTTCATTTTCAGGAACACCCGATGCCCCAGATTGGTTTTGTGTGCCGCCAGCATGTTGATCTGCTCTTCGCAATGCACCGTGTGCCACAGGTCCAGACGCGAACACAGTTCCAGGTCACGCGGCTCAAAAACGCCTTCCAGCAACAGTATGGGTCCGCGCCAGCCCAGGTTTCTGACGCGCTGTGCTTCGGACAGGTCCAGCAGCGCAAATCCGTCGGCGCTGCGCAGGCCCTCGAATACCTGCTCGATGCCGTGGCCATAGGCGTTGGCCTTGACCACCGCCCAGGCTTTGGCATCTGGCGCGGCCAGGCGCGCTCGCGCCAGATTGTGTTGCAGTGCAGCAGTGTGAATGGTGGCAAGAATCGGGCGTGGCATAGGTTTCAGGTCAAAGCGATGGGGGTAATTTTGACACCGCCCGACCGTGCTATAACCCCCACCACATTTGAAGACACATCACTTATCTCGGCAGCTCACTGGGTGAGGCCTTTCGGGCACACATGAAACGCGGTTTTTTCACCATCATGGCAGCGCAGTTTTTCAGCTCGTTGGCCGACAACGCCTTGTTTGTAGCCGCCGTGCAATTGCTTCGCAGCAGCCACGCGCCGCAGTGGCAGCAGGCGGCTCTGGTGCCAATGTTTGCGTTGTTTTATGTTGTGCTGGCTCCGTTTGTAGGGGCGCTGGCAGACTCCATGCCCAAGGGCCGGGTCATGCTGATCAGCAATTTCATCAAAGTCGGCGGCTGCCTGTTCATGCTGTTTGGCACCCATCCGTTGATGGCCTATGCAGTGGTCGGCCTGGGCGCTGCGGCCTATTCGCCCGCCAAATATGGCATTCTGACCGAGCTGCTGCCACCCTCGCAACTAGTCAAGGCCAATGGCTGGATCGAGGGGCTGACAATTGGCTCGATCATCCTGGGCGTGCTGCTGGGCGGGCAACTCGTCGGGCCGCATGTGGCTCCCAAACTGCTGGCCATTGATTTTCCGCTGATCAACACCGGCATCAACAACGCGCCTGAAGCCGCCATTTCGGTGCTGATTTTTGTCTATTTGTTGGCCGCCTGGTTCAATACCCACATTCCGCTGACTGGCGTGCTGATGCGGCCCATG
>DAOSLL010000013.1:0-17271 GCA_035368905.1 Rhodoferax sp. | reverse complement strand
CCAGACAGGCCAGTTTGTACCGAATGTGCAACACGAACGCCCGGCGATGGATCAAAAAACCGGCGCAAAATTGGCGCGCAACGGCCGTTTCGCAGCCGATGCACCATAAGTCTGACAGGCAACTAACGGCGGGCTCCGAGTTGGCGCAACAACGAATACGCCACGCCACCCAGTACCAGCACGCCAACGCCCAGCACCACCCACAGCAAGACATTGCGCAACGAAGCGCCTTCAGGCAGCCAATCCACTGGTCCTGCAAGCGCCGTTTCAGGCTGGATGTGAGTGCTCCCCACGCTGGCTAACGGCAATTCGCCCAAACCAGCCGAGGTGACCGAGCCCAGCAGAGATGCCTCTACCGCTGCCGATGGCGTATGACTGCGACCAACAGCAAGGGTGAACGGACCAGTGCCTGAAGCCAGAAACACCACCTGCAGCGGCGAAAATTCGACGGTTGCCTGCAGTGCACCTGCAGGCAAGGCGACACCTTGGCTGGCTTCGACCTGCAAGGCACGAACCGAGGCACCGTGCAACGGCGTGGGTGCATTGCTGCTGCCGGTGCCTTCGCGATCAAGCCGATAAACCACCGCCGAGGCCAGTGTTCGCCACGGCTGGGCACGATCATTGCGCCCCAGTATGCGTACCGGCACCAGGCTGTTGTCCTGCAACGCTTGCAGGTGCAGCGCGCTGATCGGTGCCGCAAACGACAGGTTCCAGCTCAGCCTGCTGCTACCGTCCGGCGTGCCCGGCGGCAAAGGCGCGCGCAGCGGTGTTGGAGCAGTCTGGGTTCCGGCCACCCTTGCGGTCAGTGTTTGCACCTTGACCCCCTCCTGACCGGTCCAGGTCAGACGCAGGTAGAGCCCCTTCAACTGCAGCGGCTGGCGCAATTCCAGGGCGGAATTGACTGGCGCATCGGCACCGTCAAACTGGAACAGTGGCCCCTTGGTTTCATGCACCGTCCAGTCTTTCAGATTGGTGCTGGTGGCCACCGTAACGGGCACCAGCGTGTTGCGGGGCAAGTTCACGGCAAGCAGCAATGCATCGACTGTCTTTTGCTCGGATCGCGTGTCGAACAGGGCCGCTTGCAGTGGCTGCGCGCCGGGGTCCGGCAGGTCGGCGGTTCTATCCGTGGTGTCCCAGCGCACCCAGGCGCTGCCATGTGGGCCGGCAGTGTCCACCTGCACCGACACCGCGCCCCGCCTGGCTTTGCCCGTCGTGTTGGCAGCAAACAACGGGTACGCCTTGTAAACGGTGGTCGTGGCTGCGGGCGCAGGGCGGGTCAGGTCTGCACCACCCAGTACCGCGTAGGGCACCACCGCGCCGGTGCCATTGAACACCCGCAAATCGTGCGCCGCGCTGCTTTGCATCTGCAGCATGGCCTGCACCGGCAGGTCCACCCGTGCCAGGCTGGCACCGGCAGGCAGCACCAATGTGCCGCGCCAGGCAAATTCGGCAAGCTGCGGCGCATCGGCGGCAACGGCTGCTGCCATGGCACCGGCCAACAGCATGGCACACCAACGGTCAACTCTCATAATGGTTCCTTATCCGCAACAGTAGGTATTGCAGCCGCTGCGGGCGGGATGGGTGCAAAGTAGCCGACCACCAGCATCAGCGCGCCCACTGCGATGAACGCGACGATACGTTCCGAACCGCCCCGGTTGGAAAGGTCCACCAGAAACAGCTTGAGCACCGTCAGCCCGAGCAAGGCGGCACCCCCCATCCAGACCCGGCGCACGTGGCGGCGGTGCGCCAGCAGCATCAGCCCGGTGGCCAGAACGGTCCACAAAATCGAGTAGCCGGTTTGCACCAGAAAGGATGCATACAGGCGGCTGGCGTTCCACGGCACGCCAGCCCAGTGGTGTACCGCCCGCAGCCAGGCGGTGTTGAGCGCAATGAAGGCCAGACCTGCCAGCAGCAAGGTCCAGCCCACAGACAGCACGGCCTTGGGTACTGCCAAATCGCTTTGGCGCACGCGGCTTAACCACAAAGCGCAGGCCCCGAGCGCCAGCGCCACCGTGATGTCGGTGGGATTGAGCAATGGCACAAAGGGCAAGGGTCTTGCATTGCCGTCCGAATGCACCGCCACCACCATGGCCCCCAGCCCGACGGCCGCCGCCAGCGGTACAGCAGCGCGCCACAGATAGGCCAAGGCAAAACGGTCGAGCGGCCAGCGCGCGCGCAACATGCTGGCTGGCGCATAGAGCGCGGGTGCCGTCAGTGCCAGCAGCACCATCACACTGGCCACCAGCAGAATCACGCTGGCCCAGGCGGTGCCCTGCAAATGCGCTTGCTGCACACTCCAGACCAGCAGGTTGCCAACCAGCAAAACAAGCAGCCACACGCCGCCGCTGTGCACCCAGCCCCACCAGCGCTGCGGCAGCATGCGGTCAAGATGGCGCAGCGTGACAAAGTGCGCAGCCAGTGCCACCGGCCAGACCAGCCAACCCCAGGACGCGAACACATGCCGTGACGCCAGCATGCCGTACAGGGCCACCAGCAGCATGATGGGCAAGGAAAACCAGGCCGGCGTGGCGGCAATCGGCCAAGGCTGTGGCCGATCTGGCAGCGCCAGACGATGGGCCAGCCAGGCGCTGCCGAGCCAGACCAGCATTTCCAGATAGGACTGCAACGCACTGTCGAAAATCGGTGTCCATTGGCCCCAGGGATCAAGCGCCCCACGCTCAATCTCATACCCCAGCGCGAACTGCCACCACAAGAATCCGGCCCAGAATAGCACCGGCGAAAGCCGTTGCTCCAGCGCCACACACTGTTGCGCCCAAGCCGACCCCGGCGCTGTTGCCGCACTGCGCGACCAGTGCGCAATGGCCAGCGCCGACGCGGCCAGCAACACCGCGCCAATGAAACCCGGGTTGGCAAGCGGCCAGACCGATGTCTGGAGGTGATCGATGGCCCGCAAGTAACTTAAGGCTGCAAACAGTTGCAATGCCAGCCCCGCCAGCCGCGCCAGCCAGCGCGCCTGACGCTGACCCATCCAGTACACCGCCGCACCTTCGGCAGCCCAGACGGCAGTGGTCCAGCGTGCATCCAGTGCCAGCGGCACGGCCAGTGTCACAAAGCCCAGCCCCAATGCGACAAAACACTCGGCCAGCCATTGGCCGACGCCAGCGTCGCGCCGCCTGAGTGCCCAAGCGCCCAGCGCCAGGTAGACCGCCCCCAACACCAATGCAGAGAACGCAGCGGCATACTCAAGCTCACGCACCAAAGCCACCTGCAGGCCAAAAGCCACCAGCGGCAGACCAAAGATCAGGGTTGCATCGACCGCCTGTTTGGGCATCAAACCGTGGCGTGTGGCGTACATCAGGCTGGCTGCCAGATACAGCGCAAAGAAAGCCACCAGGAACGGTTCGGTGCTGGCCAGTTGCTCGGGCTGGTACTTCAGCACACCCCATAGCGTCGCGACGCCAAAGGTGGCAAAAAAACCCAGCAGGTTCAGCGCGCGCCAGGCCCGCAGCCAGGCCACGGTAACGATGGCAGCGCCCAACAGCAGGTAGTAGGAAAACAGCCCGACATGGTCGCCCTGACCGGTGGACAGCAGTATGGGTGCGGCAAAGGCACCGGCAAAGCCGATGAAGGCCATCAGCATGGCGTTTTGCAGCAGCGCAATGGCGGTAGAAAACGCACACACCAGACCCAGCACGACAAAGGCTGCACCGGCTGGCAAAAACTGGTAGAGGCGAAAGGCGGCAAACACCGTGAGATACAGCACCCCGACCCCCGCGCCCTGCAAGGTCAACGCATAGGCCAGCCGGTCTGGCTGGCGCTGGTGCAATTTCCAGCCAAAAACAAACAACGCAATGCCTGCCGTGCCAATGGCGGCCAACCGCAATTCGGGCGGCAGCATGGCGTTGTCGATGGCGTACTTGGCCAAGAAGGCCAGCCCGACAAACAGCACCAGCACACCCATGCGCACCACGGTGTTGCCACCCAGCAGCCAGTTGCGCGCAGCAGCAAAGGCGCGGGTCAGCAGGTCGGGCTTCAATGCGCCGGGGATGTCAGGCGACCCTTGCGCAGTGCCCACGGCGCTGCCTTCGGGGGCAAGAGCTGGCATGGTGTCCTTGAAATCTGGCAGGTCGGCAGACACTTCGGCATCCATGGGCTGGCTTGCGGCTACCGGCAAGCCAGCGGGGGCGGCAGGCGACGTGTTGGTTGCCAACCCGCTCGCTGCGGCAAGGGCTGCCACGCCTTGGGCCTGACCGACAAGCTGCTGCGCTGCCAGTTGTTTGAGCACTTCGCTGCGGGCCTCCTTGCGCACTGCATTGCGCAGGGTCCGCGCGGCAAACATCCCCAGCAGGGCTCCCAGCACGATGCCAAAACCGACATCGTACCGATCAACCACGAAGCCCAGCACCGCACCCCAGATTGCACCCCATAGCAGCATCGCATACTCCTCGATTGGACCGGTCAAGCCTTTAAGCCAGCAGCATAAGCCCGGGGCAGTCTAGCCCATGTTGTCTGATCATTTCAATTCGGCCGCAACGGATTTGATGTCAATCCCAACAGTTGGTCGATGCCAGCATTCCCGCCATCCTGAGGCCGTGCCGGACAAACCATGACCATCGAGCAAACGCTGCCCTCAATTGATCAAGCAGCGCCAGGTCCGTTGGCATCGAGATCAAAGACCTGTGTGTTCAGGTTCAAAAGCGCAACTGGCAACGCGCGTTGACACCGATCTTCAAAGTGGCGGTTAACATGCCGCGTATGTTCAGTTACCGCCACGCCTTCCATGCCGGCAACCATGCCGATGTCCTGAAACACACCGCGCTGATCGCCGTGCTGCGCCACATGACCCAAAAAGACACCGCCCTGAATGTGTTTGACACCCACGCGGGCGCGGGTTTGTACCGGCTCGATGGCGACTATGCGCAGACCAGTGGCGAAGCAGCAGATGGTTATCTGCGCCTTATTTCCAGGCAAAATGAGACTCTAGCCCTTTCTGACAATGCGCAGCCAGCTACAAATATCGCAGCAAAAAAGTCACCCGCTGCGGCGCCCTTGGCAGCCGCCCTGCAAGACTATCTGGACCTGGTTGCCAGTTTCAACACCAGCGGCAGACAGCAGGTTTACCCCGGCTCCCCCTTCATCATCAACCACCTGCTGCAAGGCCGCGATCGCGACCGGCTCAAGCTGTTTGAGCTGCACCCGACCGATGCCAAGACCCTGGCCAGACGCTCAGCCCGAATCAGACCCCAAACAGTATGTCGGACCATTGGCGCGTCAGCTGCGACCTGACCACAGCGGCCCATCTTGCACCTGCCTATTGACCCACAACCATAATATGGGTCTGCCAGTCTGGCGCAAGCTGGCCTCGCTGGGGTAGCTTCTCGTTGTCGGGGCATAAGTCCAATCGGTTCCTAGCCAGCTCCCGTTCAGGGCAACTTCGGTGCCGGCATGAACAATGGCGTGCCGAAGTACATGAGACCGGTGTACTGGTTCTGCACGATAAAGACAATCGGCACCGGCAGCCCGCCCAGGCTCGCAAAGCCCGGCGGCGGGGTGTAGCGATAGACTGGCTTGAAGCCCTCGTTGTAGATGAGTTGCATGCAGGACGGATCGGAGGTGAAAACGCAACCCGGCATAACGTCGTCGGCGGTCTGATAAACGTTGTCCACCGTATCCTGTAGATTGGTCACCGACTGTTTGATCGCGTCGAGCTTGCCCTTGAATTCCTTCAGATGCTTCTTGGCCTCGTTGCCGTTCTTGTACTTCTTTGGATTGTTTTTGGGATCGAGACCGTAGCTAAAGCCATCCTTCATTTTCTGGAAGAGGTCTTGGATGGCGTTGCCGAGGGCAGCCACGGTGTCGGGCCCCACGATCATCACCGCAGTCAACTCCGGATCGTCAAAATCACCAGGCACCTCAATGATCGCTTGGTTGGCCAGTGGCTCGTTGAACACGCGGAACGACAGCGATGCACCGGAAACCACCTCGAACACGTCGCCCCCAGAAACATAAGCCTTGAGGTGTGAGTTGAACGCCACCGTAGCCGCCGTCCAGATCACCTGCTTCATCGTGTCGAGCGCGAATTTCTTGGCGTTCTTGTAGATCTTGCTGCCCTCATCCATGATCTTTTCGACCACGTAATCTACCGCGATTGTCGTCAACTGCTCGGCCAGCGTCGCCTTCATGTGCTTAAGTCCGGGAAAGCCTGGTTCAATTGGCGCCATTCCCACCTGCAGCGCGATTTCGGTGAACAATGCATCGTAGAAAGCGGGGATCCGGTGCGACAGCAGGCGCGTGTATTCGCGCTGGCTGTAAATGCCACCGTACTCACTCACCACCATCCCATCCACACGAGCGGCGCGGGTGGCGAACTGATCGGCCAGCGCCCTGAGTTGCGCCATGGTGGTGCCTGGTGTCTTCAGACCATTGGTCCACGCCCGCAGGTCATCCGCTGCGTCGCGCAAAATCTGCCTGTTCAAGACATCGTCAGTGGTCGCCGACAGTCCCAGCGCGGACAGATCGGCAAGCGACGGGGCAAATTGATCGGCAGTGACCAGCGGCATCGATAGCTTGAGGTCGTCAACATCCACCGTCCGCCACAGCGTCACCATCTGCTGTAGCAGCGCCTTCATCTGCACCGTGTCGTTGGCAGCACGGGCCTCGACCAATTGTGGCTTCAGCGCGAAAATCGCGTCCAGCGCCGTCGCCATCTGTGCATATGCCTGGCCGTGTGTTACCCCGCCCGGCTCTGGCGGCGGCAGCACCACGAAATCGGCGCTGGCGGTGCGGCCGTTAACTGAATCGTTCGCGGTCACCCGGAACGCGCCCTGCGTCCCAGCCCCTGCCGTGATGACATCACCAGCGACAGTGGGCAGCGGGCCGACATAAGGCAGCAGCAGCGGCGCAATTGTGTATGTCAGCGCTGGCAATGCAACTGGCGCACCGTTGACATCGACCGCCGCCGGAGTGAGCGTAATGGTTTGGTCAGCCGTGGCGATCGAGCGGTCAACTGCGAGCCGCAGCCCGTTGCCAGCCGACACCGTCAGCGTGATCGAGTGTGCGGCATCCGGCGCGAGCAGTGTCCCAGCAGGCACCGATTGCGCCAGTACCGTGTTGAGGGTGTCTGAGCCAGAGAACACGCGGTTGACCACCACTGTGAAACCTGGCGCTGCCAACAGCGTGCTCGCAGCCGAGAACGCCTGACCGACGACCAAAGGCACCGCCACCGGCAGCGGACCCTTGGAAACTGTCAAACCCACCCACTCGCCCTTCGGCACGCTTGCCCCGGTCGTCGGAAACTGCGCGGTCACCAGCCCCACCGCCGCCACGTCGTTGACCTCGGTCACCTTGCCGACGACGAAACCCGCTGCCGCGAGCGCCGTGCCAGCGCTCGTCAACGACTGGCCGATAACGCCGGGTACCGTTGCCAAGCTGTCACTCGGCATCAGGCGAATGTTCTGGTACGCCGATTCACCAAAGCTATCTGTCACCGCGATCACCAGTTCGTCCGGTTGGGCATCGGCGAAATTGCCGCTGCCGCCGTTGAGGATGTTGCACTGGAGCTTGCCGGTCGAAGCGCCGATCCTGCAGTTTGGATCGGAGGTGTCGGGGCCGCCGCGCAAGATGATCGAATAGGTCAGCGTGTCGCCGACATCGGGGTCGACCGCATACGCCTGGTAGACGAACGGATTGCTCCCGTCGTAGCCGAAGTGCAGATAGGCCCGTGGCGGCGTCGAGGTAAACGCCGGCGGCCGGTTGGGCGGCAGGAGATCGATGTTGACGGTAGCGACGTTCGATGCGAGCCCGTCGGCCTGCGCCTGGTAGGTGAAGCTCGCCTGCTCGCGCTTCCGCGGGTCCACCGGTGCGGCGATCCGTGCCGGGTTGGCGTAGACGTTGGTCGCGGGGGCGGCGAAGTTGTTCGCCTCCGGATACGGTAAGTGGCCGGAATCGGTGACGTTGGCATCGTGCATCGCGTACTGGGTCCACACCGGCCGCGCCGGCTGCCAGTCGTCGTTCTGCGCCTTGAGCGCGACCAGCCAACTGTCCAGCGGGTATGTCGAAGGCTGGATGTCGAAGACCACTTCCGCGTGCCCGTCGCCATCGATGTCGACCACCAGTGGTGTGGTTCGGTTGGAAGGCCCGTAGGTGGTCTGGGGATAGCCCAGCGAGGCGTAGGTTACGTTGGCCTTGCTGGCACCGGTCCTGCCGTCGAAGAACTCGATGCCATAGGCGGTCTGCATGATGATCTCGGGCACGCCGTCACCGTCGAGATCGAAAACCACCGGGCGTGCGTATTCGCCGAGCTGGCGAGTACCGGTGCCATCATAGAAGCTGTGCCGCCAGACGACCTCTCCCCGCTCGTTGTAGACGGACAGCGCCTCGTTCGCGTGCACTAGGATGTTCGGCTTGCCGTCGCCGTCGGTGTCGGCCACCGTCAGGTGCCCATGCACGGTGTCGGTCTCGCCCGGCGACTCCCAAAGCACGGTGCCGTCGGCCTTGCGCGCGACGAGGTGGGTGGCGTATCCGCCCGCGATTTCATAGCTGACGATGGCGGTCTGACCGGAATCGTCGAGATTGGCCAGCGCCAGGCCCAGCACGCCGCGCCCGGGCAGCCGGTTTGAGATCAGCGTGCCGTCGACATCCCACACCGCGGTGCCGGCGACGATCTGCGACTTGCCGCCAGCGGTGAGATCGGCAACCGCGACGTGCCCCCACGCCTCCCTACCGCCGCCCTCTGCCCAGTAGGCAACCTCGTTGTCGCCGGCCGCAACCCACGTCTGCCGCAGCCCACCGGTGGCGCCGTCGAGCGCCATCACCACGGTGCAGGCACCGGTGAGTCCCGCTTGGAACGCGTCGCAGTATTGCCGGTTGGCGCTGTCCCATCCCGACACGGTCCGCTTGAACAGCACGCTCGGCTTCTCGCCCGCCCGCAGCCGGGCAATGGCCGGGGTCACGCCTATAGTCATCCCGAGAGCAGCGCCGGTGAACGTCGGCGAGAGCGCCGGAGTGATCCACTTGAATGTGCCGGTCCTTGCATCCAGCGCGACCATACGTTCCGTGACGTTCGAGTCAGTGCACTGCACCGAAAGCACGATGGCCGGTTGGCCGCTGTCGTCAATGTCAGCGACCGCCCAGTCATCGGGTGTCTGGCCTGGAAGGTACGTGCACGTGTCGTTCGGCACCGGTAGAAAGACTCCCGAGCGCCAAAGTTCCACGCCGTCGCTGCCACGCATCACTACAAGTCGCGAAGTGCCAGCCGCCGCGCCGCCGCTACGGTGGACAATGATCTCCGGCTTGCCGTCGCCATCAACGTCGATGGCGCGAGGGTTGGCGTAGCCGCCATCGCCAGCGATACCGCTGTGGCTGATCCATTTCACCACCGGCTGGAAGGTCTGGCCGATGACGCTCGATGCCTGGTAGGTGAAACCACCATCATTGCCAAAGGTCGTAAGACTGCCCTTGTCGGGGTCGGTGAGCTTCTGCGCGGTCAGTGTGCCACCCATCGGGTCGATGTCGTTGACAAGTACACCCTGCAACGCATTCACCACCAGCGTCTGGCCCAGCTTCACGCTGTAACTGTCGGGGTTGGATACCGGAGCTGCAGCGGTCATCACCGTGACCACGAACCGCCGGACATCGAAAAGACCACCTGCATCGATGACTTTCACCGTGACCGGATAGTCACCAGGTGTTGATGCTCCGGTTGGCCACGACAGGTTGGCACCGGTCAGCGTCATCCCGGTCGGACCGGACACCAGAGAGTACGTCAACACGTCGCCTGGGTCCGGGTCAGTCGCCGTGAGCGTGCGGGCAAAGGTGGCCCCGCGCGGCAACGCGGCGGCGGCCTGCTCCGCGAACTGTGGCGGTCGATTGGTATTGGTGACAGTGACCTGGAAGCTGGCCTGATCGGTGTGGCCAACACCATCGCTTACGCGAACGGTGAAACTGTGGCCGCCGAGTTGCTGATCGCTCGGTGTCCAATCGACAGTCGGGCTCGGATTGAGACTCGCGCCAGGCGGCCCTGAGACCAGCGTGTAGGTCAGATGATCAACGACATTCGCATCATCCGCCACCACCTGCAGTCGCAGACGAGTGCCCAACGAAATGGTGCGATCGCCAATCGGCACTAGCTTCGGTCCAGCGTCGCCGACGGTGATCACCACATCCGATCGACCAATGAGTGCGCCATCATCGGCGCTAAGCCGCAACGCGTAACTCCCGGGGGCAGTGAAGCTGGCGGTGGTAACGAGCTGGCTGGCGTTGCCGAACAGCACACTACCACCAGCCGGACCGGTCACGGTGCTCCAAGCGGTGGTGAGGTGCGCCGGTGACGGCAGCCCGTCGTCCGAAGCCGAGCCGCTCAGGTTTGCCACCGCTGACAAGGCGATGCTCTGGTTTGCCCCGGCACTGACCACCGGTGCCTGGTTTGTCGCCGCATCGCTGCGCACGTCGGCGTCGATGCGGAAAAAAAGATTCGTTGTGTCCTTTTGCGCAAATACCGCCACGATGTCGGCGTTCACCGCCGCATCGCCAGCAGCATCCACCACCACCGGATTCAATCCGGCCCAGTCACCGACATTGCCGTCGCGCACTACGCTGGCCGCCCACGCCAACCCCGATGCAGCGACCAGCACCAACGGCACCAGCACCAGCAGGCCTCGCTGCGCCGGGTAACGTCGGTGCCACCAGGCCATCGCACCGACCAACAATAGCGAAAGCGGCAGGGCAAGCCAGCGCGACAGCGGTACCGGCACCACCAGAGCCGACTCGCCAGAAACGAGCGCAATCGAGAACGATGCCGTCGCGTCGTCGGTACCACCCCCAGCGCTCGCGATTGCCTGTGCTTTGATCGTGCCGCTTGCAGGCAACAATGCCAGAGGTATAGAGGTTTCGATTGCTGCCGTGCCGCCAGTGCCATTGCCCAGGCCCACTGGCCAGCCACCACCGTCGTAGACAACCACCGCACCGAGTGCGCCGCCACTGCACTGCTGCCGCTCAAGGCGGGTCACCACCGCCCCGCTGGACGAAGTCGTCACGACTGTCGTCGCTACCAGCTCGATACCTGACACAGTACCGCTGACAGTGCCGACGGTACATCCCGTTGCCGCGTTGTTATCGATATCGAGCAACACGGAAAAGCGGGACTCGCCCGCAAATGCTGGCAGTGCCAGTACCAACCAGGTGCAGAGCAACCCAACCAGGCGAATAACTCTCATGCCAATACCCTCAGTCTTATCTTCCGATTCACGCAATCGAGCCATTTGGCCCGCCTGCGAAGCCATGTTGGCGCAGTGTCTGAAGCGTGGCAGCCGAACGACCCTGCCGTATGTTTCACAGCCTACGATGGGGATGGCTACCCAGCACTGCCCATAAACTAAAACTCACATTCCGATTGTTTCAATTGCCAGCCCTCGGTTGAAGTGTGTTAAGAGACACCTGTAACTGGCGCAGCTTCCAAGACGCTCTTTTTTTTAACCGCAGCACTGTTCCTTTTTGGCGATCAGGCGTTTGCAAAAATTTCGCTAACAGTTTCAACGCTTTTTCTCAGTTTTATCGGACAAATCTTGTCTTGATTGTTTTTTCGTTGTGCGTTGGCAACATTGCACCAAGTATCTGCCCGATGCCTGCAAACGATTGACGGCATTGGGGGCAGGGTCATCCTGGCGCCGATCAGCCACTTTGTGCGCTGCGGTAAAACCCGCTTTCGAACACAATCACGCTGACTCTTGGGCTATCTGCGCTGCATCAATGGACGGGACCGCGTATCTGACCGGGTTCTGGGCGCGAACTTGTGGCCCCCGATTGACGGCAGACCACCATTCATAATCATGCCTTTCAGGCTGCCCACAGGAAGTCGATACACAGTACCCAGTTCGGCCGCTGACCAACCGTTGGGACTGGCAAGACGATCTGCATGTTGACTTTGAAACTCTCGAGCAGTAATTCCAGCCAGCCCAGGATGAACAGCGGCAGCAGTCGATCTCCGGCCTTTTATTGGCAGCCCCAGGCTGTCGCCCTGACTTCCAACCTGGATGCCAGTTCACCTCAACATCAATTTGTTCTCAGGACATTGCACCTCTGTTATCAATTGCCGCGATTGCATCGAATTTAATGAAGCATTGGATTCCCGCCTTCGCGGTAATGACGGCAAACCACCAACTTGGAGGAAGAACCAAATTGTCCTGGTGCACTCCCTGGTGGCCCCTGCTGCCTCGCCTGACTGTCGGATCAAGTTGTATTTCGCTGCTGAGAACCAAGCGCGCTGACACCGATGTTCAAAGTGGCGGTTAACATGCCGCGTATGTTCAGTTACCGCCACGCCTTCCATGCCGGCAACCATGCCGATGTCCTGAAACACACCGCGCTGATCGCCGTGCTGCGCCACATGACCCAAAAAGACACCGCCCTGAATGTGTTTGACACCCACGCGGGCGCGGGTTTGTACCGGCTCGATGGCGACTATGCGCAGACCAGTGGCGAAGCAGCAGATGGTTATCTGCGCCTTATTTCCAGGCAAAATGAGACTCTAGCCCTTTCTGACAATGCGCAGCCAGCTACAAATATCGCAGCAAAAAAGTCACCCGCTGCGGCGCCCTTGGCAGCCGCCCTGCAAGACTATCTGGACCTGGTTGCCAGTTTCAACACCAGCGGCAGACAGCAGGTTTACCCCGGCTCCCCCTTCATCATCAATCACCTGCTGCAAGGCCGTGATCGCGACCGGCTCAAGCTGTTTGAGCTGCACCCGACCGATGCCAAGACCCTGCGCGCCAACGTGGCCCAGCTTGATGCCGGGCGACTGGTCACGGTGCTGCAAGAGGATGGTTTTACCGGCCTGAAGAAGTTTTTGCCGCCGCCGTCGCGCCGTGCCCTGGTGCTGTGCGACCCGAGCTATGAGCTCAAGACCGATTACGCTCAGGTGGTGGACATGATCAGCGACGCGCTAAAGCGGTTTGTCACTGGCACCTACATGGTGTGGTACCCGATCATTGCGCGCCCGGAGGCCCACGAGTTGCCGCGCAGGCTCAAGACCCTGGCCAGGCGCGAAGCCCGGCCATGGCTGAACGCCACGCTGACCCTCAAATCCAGCAAACTCGGGCACGACGACAAGGGCGAAGTGGTGCGCCCGGGACTGCCCGCCAGTGGCGTGCTGGTGATCAATCCGCCGCACACCTTGCAGGCAACGCTTGCCAGCGCGCTCAAGCAAGTCGCTGACATGCTGGGGCAGTCCAAATACAAGGCTTTTGACATCGAGACCGGCAGTTGACCCTGGTTTTCTCAGTTAACCGCTTGTTTCAACTGCAAGTCCTTGTGCACATTTGATTTTCAGACTCGATGAGTTTCACCTACCGGGTGATAGCCCGCTAGGCCCGAGTCATGCCATTTCGAAGTCATCCAGATCTTTGTTGTCTCACCTTGCCGTGCTTTTGCAATGTCTGCGCCAGGAAGCCTGAACACGTGATTTAGAAACGGCATAAGCCGCTGGCGCAAGCACGATCAGTGGCAAGGCCCACATGCAGATGGCTGGCGCTTCACCAGGCAAGTCTGGTTCAACAGCGGGCCAGGTGGCAGTGACATCAGGGCTGCCAATGACACGCCGCAAACCCACTGCGGCGCTTCGCCCGCCTTGCAGATAACGCACGCCAACCGGGCCTGGTGCAAAAACGACACAGCAGATGCCCAGGCCCAAAACGGGACTTGACGCAAGTTGTTGGCACTCTACCCAAGAGAGTGCTAATATTCACGCATCAAGCAACAGGAGTACTTGAATGACTGGATCAATTGGCACACCAAGCACTGCGCTGACCCTGGCCAACCCCTGGGCACTGGTGCCAGCCTTGGGCAATCTTGACGCTTACATTTCAGCGGTCAACCGCATGCCGATGCTGACACTGGAAGAAGAGCAGTCGTTTGCACGCAAATTTCGCATCGACAACGACCTTGAAGCGGCCGGCAAGCTGGTGTTGTCTCACCTGCGGCTGGTGGTGTCCACAGCCCGCCAGTACCTGGGCTATGGCTTGCCGCACGGCGACCTGATTCAGGAAGGCAATGTCGGGCTGATGAAGGCGGTCAAGCGCTTTGACCCCGATCAGGGCGTGCGCCTGGTCAGCTACGCGCTGCACTGGATCAAGGCCGAGATTCACGAATACATTCTGAAAAACTGGCGCATGGTCAAAATGGCCACCACCAAGGCGCAGCGCAAGCTGTTTTTCAACCTGCGCTCAATGAAGCAGCGCTTTCGCAGTGCCGATGCGATGGCCGACCTCGATAGCCACCGTGACACCCTGAGCGACAGCCAGATTGATTCAATGGCGGCCGAACTCAACGTCAAGCGCGAGGAAGTCATCGAGATGGAAGCGCGCCTGTCGGGTGGTGACGTTCTGCTTGACCCGAGCCCGTCCGACGACGGCGAAGATGCCTTCGGACCAATTGCCTACCTGACCGATGCCTCTCATGAACCAACCGCCATGCTCGAAGCGCATCACCGTGATGTGCTGGCCAGTGATGGCCTGACACAGGCGCTTGACACGCTGGACGCACGCAGCCGCCACATTGTGGAGGAGCGCTGGCTCAAGGTGAACGACGACAACTCGGGTGGCATGACGCTGCACGACTTGGCTGCCGTGTATGGTGTTAGCGCCGAGCGCATCCGCCAGATCGAGGTTGCCGCCATGAAGAAGATGAAGAAATCGCTGGTTGAGTTCGCCTGAACCCGGCGGGCCGGTCGCGCCCGACACCCACCCCAAGTGCTGCGCCACGCGCACTTGGGCTTTTTTTTGCCCACATCAATCCCCATCGCTACCAATGTTCAGTCGCCGCGACACTATAGTTTTAATAGCTGCCTGCGCAATCACCACTTGGGCTGGCGGTCAAAATGGCCTGCAAACTCCGGGCTGGCCAAGCCAAAGCGGTCAAGCTGGTGAGATCATCGCCTGAAGGCCTGGCCGATCGCATCAAGGGCGACACCACATAGTTCGGCGGTGTGATCAAGGCGCTGGCGCTCAACAGCCAGTGAGGCTCCGGTGGGTTGATGGCATTTAGGGCTGCAGCCCTTTGTCACTGTGCGCTGCAAGCTAGATAAAAAATAGCAGACAGGACATTGACCCGAACCATCGAGCCATCGAACCAATTCAGCTCAGACCGCTACCCAGATCTGACCATCAGGCACGCTGAGTAACCGAGCACCAGCGGCCAGGCACTTGCTGCTGGCAAATCCATGCCCGCACAAGATCAGCCTGCCGTCAGGCAAAGTAATTGGCGACAAATGCCTCAAAAGGTATCTGGGCTGTCGCGTCGAGTTGCGCTTGTGCTGCCAGCGACTGCTGCACACTGGTGAGGAATTGGTGCCTGACCTGTGAATCCAGGGCCGCAGACTGCAGGTTTCGCGTGTGGGTTTTGGACAAATCCATGGCAAAGTCAAAGTAACCGCCGTGCTTTTTCACCGCTTCAATCACTTGCGCTGAAGGGGTGAGCTCGGGCCAGTCGATACGCTCGCGCAAATCACGCAGCGCGCTTGCATAGCGGCTACTGTCATAGGCGCTGTCGAGCATCGCGGCAAACGGCGCCATGTCGTCAAACAACTCGTGCGCCAGCACGCGCAACGGCTGTTCGCGGTTATGCACCAGCAGTTGCAGGTCAGGCTGGCGACCCCGGGTGACGACACGGTGCTTGTTTTCATCGTTTTCGCCCTGCTCGCGGCTGGTAATTGGCGGACTGTCCCGGAACAGACACATCAGCAACAGCGCGTCTGCAAACAGGCTTTGCTCGGGGGCTATGCCGATGTCAATGAACGGGTTAAGGTCAAACAGCCGCATCTCGATGTACTGCACGCCATAGGTTTGCAAGGCCAGCGCCGGGCGTTCACCTTGCAGGCCAATGCGTTTCGGGCGCATCGGCGCATAAAACTCGCTCTCGGTTTGCAGCAGGCTGTCGCTGAGTTGGCGCCACTGGTCGCCGTCGCGCACGCCGAGTTCGGCATAGTAGGGGTCGTGCGTGCGAATCGCAGCTTCCAGACCCTGGGTGTAGCCAGACAGTGAATTGAAGCTGATCGCCAGCTTGTCCTGCGCATGGTTCTGGTAGCCCAGGTCACTCATGCGCAGGCTGGTCGCAAACGGCCCGTGCAGCGTGCCGGCCTTGAGTTCGACCAGGTCCGACAAGTGGCCTTGCAAGAACGACCGGCAAAGCGCGGGTGAGGCACCAAACAGGTAGGGAATCAGCCAGCCGTAACGCAAAAAGTTGCGAATCAGACCGAAATAGCGTCGATCAATGGTGTCTTGCAGGCTGCCTTCTGCCGGGCAGACTTCGCGCAGGGCGAGCCAGAAATCTTCCGGTAGCGACCAGTTGTAGTGCGCCCCGGCGATGGTTTGCATGGCGCGACCATAGCGCAGCCCGAGGCCTTCGCGGTACACCTGTTTGAACCTCGCAGCGTTGGATGACCCGTAGTTGGCAATGGCAATGTCGCTATCGGTGCCAATCCGGCAGGGCATGGAGCCCGCCCACAGATACTCACCGCCAAGCTGCTGCGCCACATAACGGTGAATATCGGTCAAAAATTCCAGTGGATAGGCAGGGTCGGTCGATGGTGGGGTGATGAATTCCAGCAACGCCTCGGCATAGTCGGTGGTGATCCAGGGGTGCGTGAGCTTGGACCCCAGCGCCACTGGATGCGCTGTGGTGGCCAGTTGTCCGGCGCGATCAACACGCAGGCATTCACGCTCAAAGCCGCGCTGAATGCCGCGCAGCACCTGCGCCTGCTGGGGTTCTGAAAACTGGCGGATCTGGTTGCAGCAAGTGAATTTAAGCATGGGTTAGTCAGCGTGGCGTGGATCGGGAGTTTGTCATGAATGCCTGCGATTGCGGCCAGCCACCGCGCATCGAGCTTGACTCGACAACTGTCATCGCGGCGCAAGCGGTGATCTGGCAAGGCAGTGCAGGGATTGCCTCATGGCTGGCATCACTGCCGTTTGCCAAAGCCAACCGTTGTCGGCTGGTTCGAGGGTGGCAGTATGCCAGTTTAGCTGCGCACCCGGCGGGCGCTGCGTCACAGCACTGTCGTGAAGACGTGAAACAATGCCGCTCATGTCCCATTCGCCCGATTTCATTGCCCCCCAGCGGTTTAGCGACCCGGCCGCCGCGCTGCGCCAAGCCCGGCTGATTTACGACAGCAGCATCGCGCACCTGCGTGCCGCCATGCAGGCCTATGTGGGCGGTGCTGATTTACCTGGCCGGGTGCGTGCCTGCTACCCGTTTGTGCGGCTGCAGACCGAAACCGTGGCGCGCCGTGGAACTGGCAATGCCGCGCACCTGAGCTACGGG
>DAOSLL010000012.1:0-17571 GCA_035368905.1 Rhodoferax sp. | reverse complement strand
CACAATGCGGCGCAAATGCGCCCGGGCATCAACCCGGGTGGCCTCCAAGCCCTCATTGGTTAAGCCTGCGCGCGTGGCGAGATCGCCAGAAACTGCGCCAGCAGGCGCCGCTCACGTACACTGCGGCGCTGCCCAAGCACCATCCGTTTGTGCCCGTGATGTCAGCATCAACCTGTAGGTCACCCTGCTGACCTGGCTGGATTTGGAGTGACGGAATTCTCTGGGGTTTTTGCATACAACCCCGAGTTGCCGGACAACTTTCCCCCCAATGCCCGAAGGCGATCTGTCAAGTTTGAAAGCGAGTCAAAAACCGTTACGCTAACGAAACTCTGTGTAAAGTAAGCGGGTGGGCAAGTCACCTTGCGGGACGCTGAGATTTTCAAGACCATGGTGTCCACTCCAACTCCGCAAACTCAGATACCAGCGACTGGTCGCCGTCATGAGCGTTACAGCGATGAATTCAAACGCCAGGTCGTAGCAGCCTGTCACGAGCCAGATGTCTCCAAGGCGGCCAGCGCACTGGCCCACAGTTTGAACGCCAACATGTTGCGCCGCTGGGTGGTCCAATCACCACAGGTCAGTCATGGGCAACTGGTCGCGCCCACCAAATCACCCCTGATGGCCACCCAATTTCCCCCACCTGTGGCCACCTGAAATTCCCCCACCTGATTCAGGAACCGATACGCTCTCAATCGCCGCATCTCACGCCTCTGATTTGTGCTCGCTACGCGAGGGGAACCGCTATTCAAGAAGGGGCAATGACAACGGCGAGGAAAACGAACAATTTCGCCTACACCCCTGGGGGAATTTCAAGTGGCCATTAAGGGCCGCAAACTTGGTATCTCTTTCTGGGAGTATCTGCAAAATCGCGTTTTCCTGACCACTGCCATTCCACCACTGCCAATGTTGATTCGCAACGCCGTTGTTTCTGGTGCATTGCCATGGCTTTTTGAGAGGTTTCGGATCAACCACAAAAAGGTCGTGACTACGTGAAACCTAAGCTGAAAACCGGTAAGGCTCGACAGCCGGTTCGAAAGTCTCGCAAGAGCCAGCCAGCAGCGCTTGACCGCCGGGTGACGGGTCATCGGACATGCAGCCTGCAGGCTAGTTCAGCAACTGCGCCTGTGCTGCAATGTCCTTTGGAAGTACGAGATTGAACCGGGCTAGCTCGGCTTTGCTGAAGACGAAATCTCCCTGACGCGCGGTGATTGGCTGGCGTTCTGAGGGTTTGACCCCTTGTTCCAGAATGGCCAGAGCAATACTTGCCGCCATTCGCCCTTGCTCACGGCTGCTTAGCACCAGGCCACCAATGGCCTTATGCTCGCCGACAGCGAACCCCCACAGGGCAAACAGTGGCAGCGGGGTGTTGGCGGAGGCCCACGAAATCACCTTATCGGAATCGGCCACTTTTCCGTTGGGGAGCTTCAGCGTGTGGTACAGGCCGGCAATCGTTGCCTGATAGCCTTTCGCAGGTGCTGACAGAATGCTGTGCTTCCAATCATCGAGTGTCTTGCACAATTTCAGATCGGCCTGTATGCCATCGATCATGATGCTCGGCCTGCCGTCAAACAATTCGTCGTAGGTAAGCTGTGAGGTCAGGTCGTTGTCGAACAGAACCAGCACCTTGCGCAGCGACGGCATGATGCTCTGCATAAACACGATATTGCGTTTGATCAGTGGGCGCTCAAGTACGCCTGTGATGTTCTTGAATTTCAACTGGCCGTAATTGCGGGGATTGCCGTTGATGCCCAGGTAGACGACTGGAATGTTCAACTTGTCCAGGGGCTCTCCCAGGTAATACAGGGCGGCATCGTCACCCAAAATGACGAGCTCGGGTCGTACGTTCAGAATCCAGGTCATGGCTTTTTGTGCCATTCCGGCATGCATGTCTGTCGGTAGGCGCTTGGTATCCATCTCAAAGAAATCCAGGCTGTAACGTTCGCCCAACAACGCCTGTAGAACCTCCCGGTAGTCCTGGTCCCAAGGGTATTCGGCGTGGTAGCTTTCCACCACCAAAATGCGGCGGTGGGCGGCCCGGCTTGCAGCGGGGCAGGCGAGCATCCATAGGGCCGTGCGTCTCTTCATGACCACACCTCAAGCGAAAGTGGAGTCGTGATGCCAAATGGATTCATGCTGGGTGAGAATTTCATGTTGAGCCCCTTCGCGCCAACAATTCTGAGAGCCTGTATATGTGCTGACAAGTGTTCATCATATTACGTTGTGCGCCGCGCAACGCCTGGAGGTTTCTTGGAATAGTTCGAAGTCTCTGCGGTAGATCAATTGCCCGTTCATCTTTACCAACCCGTCAAAACCAGGCGCTTGAAATTACAGTCGGCTCAGCAACTCGGCTTTTTTACTGGCGTATTCCTGCTCACTCAAAATGCCACGGCTTTGCAGGGCGAGGAGCTTTTCAATGCTGGCAAAAATATCGTTGTCGCCCGTTGAGGCCGCAATGGCATTGTTGACTGATGCGTGGCTGTTCTGGCTGTTATTGCTGTAGTTCGGTGCATACACGGGCGCTGGCATCGGGACCGGCGCCAGGGTGGCAGGCCATTGATGGTGATGGCGGCCACAGTGTGGTGGTGATCGAGCACGATCTGGACGTAATCGCCGAGGCCGACTGGGCGCTTGACCTCGGGCCAGTCAGCGGCAACGCTGGCGGTCGCGTGGTGGCCGCTGCCACGCCCGAAGGTGTGGTGGCGCTGGGCACGCACACCGCAGTGGCACCGGGATACCGGTGCGCCACTGGATGGAGGTACTGGATCAGGCGATGCGCCAATAGCTATTATCAACATAGCTGCCAGCGCAATATGGACAAGGGCTAGAGCCAAAAAAGATAGGAAAGACCAAAGTGGTTCGACGGCGCTGCTGCCCAGCCACGGACATCATGCTGCGACGGCAACCGCCTTGCAGGGCCTGCAAGATCAGCCGCCAAGCGATAGTGAATCCAGAAAATGGCCGCGTTTTGCCGCTTGCTTGCCGGAATGGCCGAGCGTGATGCAGGTGGATGCAAGCCCCAGGCTAATGAACGATCTTGTAAGCCGACTTGTTCATGGCATGCACCGCTTGCAGCAACACCTGCACCACCTTTTCATGCACGGAACTGCGCCGCCAGGCCAGCGCCACACGCCTGAGCGGCGGCGGGTCTTCAAACGGAATTGACACCACCAGGTCGGACTGATACAGCTCTGACAAGGCACTCTTGGGCAGCACCGAGATGCCATAGCCCGATGCCACCATGGCACGGATGGTCTCAATGGAGTGACCCTGATGCCTTGACGTATTGGTGTGGCTGATCTCCGGGCAGGCATCCAGCACCTGCTCGCGAAAGCAGTTGCCCGCCTTGAGGACCAACACATCTTCACTGCCAATCTCCGAGGCACCGATGTGCTTGCGCGCGGCCCACGGGTGTCCCTTGGGCACCGCCACTTCAAACACCTCGTCGTACAAGGCCTGGGTGGCAATACCGGGGATGTCAAACGGTAACGCGACGATTGCGCCATCGACCGTGCCGTACTTCAGGTAGTCGGCCAGCAAGGCCGTCATGCTCTCTTCTATATAAAGCGTCAGGCCCGGTGCCACCCGGTGCAGCGCTGGAATCAGGTCCGGCAACAGATAAGGCGCGATGGTGTGGATGATGCCCAGACGAAAGGTGTCGTCGAGAGGGTCTTTGCCAGACTGTGCGACAGTTTCAATGCACCCCACTTCTTCCAGGCTCTTGCGCGCCTGCGTCACCATGCGCTCACCCACTTCGGTCAGGCTCATATGGTGTTTGCTGCGATCGATCAGGATGACACCCAGTTCTTCTTCCAGGCGCTGCAAGGCCACGCTGAGACTGGGGTGAGACACCTGGCACTGTTCGGCCGCCCGGCTGAAGCTCAACTGGTCGGAAAAGGCCACCAAATAACGCAATGCTGACAGTTTCATGGCAAGTCAGGGTTGTAGGTAAAGGTAAATCCTATACCCTTCATAGAAAAAATAATCTTATAAATCATTGACTTATATCAGTTAACCGCAATTGCAGCATGGTTACATTGTGTCTGTGCCTGATCTTTTTTGTTCTTTTGATCCAAGTCGAATTTCAGGCAATTTTTTCAAACTATAAGGAACCGATCTATCAAACTTCGCATTCTTGCAGCGGCGATCAGCGCCCTCAGTCTGGCACCCATCTACTCGGCTGCACAAGAACTGATACAACCCATCAAGCCGCCCATGCAGATCAATCTCGGCATGGTTGAACTGGGCAAAAAGTTGTATTTCGATCCGCGCCTGTCCAAGTCGGGGTTTATCTCATGCAATTCCTGCCACAACCTGTCGATGGGTGGCACTGACAACATCCCGACTTCCATTGGAGACAAATGGCAGCAAGGCCCGATCAACGCGCCGACCGTGTTGAATGCCAGTCTGAACGTGGCCCAGTTCTGGGACGGTCGGGCCGCAGACCTGAAGGTGCAGGCAGGTGGCCCGATTGCCAATCCTGGTGAAATGGGCTTTTCCCACACGCTGGCAATTGGTGTGCTGGAGTCGATTCCGGCCTACGTGCGCGAATTCAGGCAAGTGTTTGGCAAGGACAAGGTCGATATCGACCAGGTCACGCTGGCAATTGCCGAGTTCGAAAAAACCCTGGTCACGCCGAATTCCCGCTTTGACCAGTGGCTGCTCGGCAGGGCCGATGCGCTCAGCGCCGACGAATTGGCTGGCTACAAATTGTTCAAGGAAAGTGGCTGTGTGGCCTGCCACAATGGTCCAGCAGTGGGCGGTGCGTCGTTCCAGAAAATGGGCGTGGTGGCACCCTACAAATCGACCGGTGGTGCTGAAGGCCGCAGTGCCGTGACGGGCAAGGAAGTTGATCGCTTCAACTTCAAGGTGCCGACCCTGCGCAATGTGGAAATGACCTACCCGTACTTTCACGATGGTGCCGTCAACACCTTGCCCGAAGCAGTTGACATCATGGGCCGGCTGCAGTTGGGCAAGACGTTCACCAAGGATGAAAACGCCAAGGTGGTTGCTTTCCTGAAGAGCCTCACGGGTGAGCAGCCGAGTTTCATGCTGCCAATTCTGCCGCCATCAAGCGACAAGACCCCGCGGCCAACGCCGTTTGGCAAGTAACCAACAGGGGGTTTCGGCCCCCTTTTTCATGACCTCAGGCGCCAAAGTTCTCCGGCATCTGGATCGCCACCACTTCGCCCCTGGCGGTGGCCACGCCAGCGGCATAGACGGTGGCTTCCACCACCACCTTGCGGCCCTTGATTTCCTTGACCCGGCCGCGAATCTCCAGCGGCCCTGAAATCGGTGTGGGTTTGAGGTAGTCCACATGCAGCGAACCGGTGACGAACCTGAAGCCGGGGAGCGTGTCCATGTCGCGTCCGGCCTGTCGGTACATGGCGGCAGCGGCGGTGCCGGTGCCATGACAGTCAATCAGCGATGCCAGTAAGCCACCATAAGTGAAGCCGGGCACGGCGGTGTGAAACGGCTCAGGGGTGAAATGGGTCACAGTTTCGTCACCGTCCCAAAAGGTCTTGATGCGGTGACCGTGCTCGTTGTGGGCACCGCAGCCATAGCAGTGCGACAGGTTTTCGGGGTAATAGTCCTGGAAGGCTTTCATGTTGTGTCTCCGTTAAACAAGTTAAACGCTATTTAATATGTAGCTTTCAGCGCAATCTGGCAAAAGGCTAGAGGTCATTTTCATATCAAATTCAAAGGCGGGGGGTACTGACCCAGTGTGGCATTGAAAACCTGTACCCGGCGGGCAGTGCAATGACTGGCGCGACTTGAGCGCATCGGCATGAGTTTAGGCTGCGTCTGCCATTGCTTGCTTGATCCAGATCACGCCTGGTACCGCCCGCTGGCAGATTGGCACTGCAATGTAATAATTGCCGCCACCCATGGATGCGACGCAATTTTTGAATCGGCCCCTGGCTGCGCCATCCAGCAACCCTGACAGTCTTTTTGTATTGGTTCACCATGTTCAATTCATCTCATTCGATCCGACTGATACTGGCTAGCACTTTGACCGCCGTCCTGATGGCAGCGTGCGGTGGCGGCGGCGATCCGGCACCGCCACCGGCTGCAGGACTGCAACTTGACCCCGGTGACGGAAGAGTCACGATAAGCTGGGTAGCAGCGCCGGGGGTTGAATACTGGCTGGGCTATCAGGCCGCAGCCACGGTGTCCCTGGCCCCTGGCACTCCCCACACCTGGGTGATCAATGTGACGTCCCCCTACGTGCTGCCGGGTTTGACCAATGGCACCACCTACGCCTTCAGCATGAATGGTCGCACTGATGGTGGCCCCGGTGGTGCCGCCACGCCGTCGGTGGCAACTGTGCCACGTCCGGGTGGCGAAAGCTGGACCATCGGCAGCACGCTGGGCACATCCGCCATCCGCAGTGTGGCTTATGGCACCGCCAGCGACAGCACGGTTGACTATGTCGCAGTGGGCGACGCAGGCGCCATCTACAAAGGCACCGACGGCATCAACTGGAGCGCCGTCAGCACCGGACCGAAGGTCGATTTCCGGGCCGCCACTTACGCCCTGAGCAAGTTCATTGCGGCTGGTGCCGGGGGGCAAATTTATTACAGCACCGACATTGCCACCTGGACCGCCGGGGTATCGGGCACCAGCAACAACCTCAATGCGCTGGCCAGCAATGGGACGCTGGTGGTGGCGGTCGGCGACAACGGCACCATTCGCTATTCAAGCGATGGTGCCACCTGGACCGCTGCGGCCAGCGTACCCAGCAGCAGCCACCTCAACGGCATCACTTATGCAGCCAGCGGCCTGTGGCTTGCCGTGGGAGCCAACGGAACCGTGCTGACCAGCAGCGATGGCATGACCTGGACGGCGCAGATCAGCGGCACCAGTCAGGCGCTCACCGGTGTTGCCACGCAATTCACATCGGTTTACACCTATGTCGCAGTGGGTGCCGCAGGCACCGTGCTCAGGAGCAATGATGGCATCACCTGGAGCATCGCCGCACTCAGCCCGGCGGTGAACCTGACCGGCATTGTGGTGCCGTCAACCAACAGTCAGTTTCTGGCCATTGGCGAGGCCGGTGCTGTGCGGACCAGCCCTGATGGCATCACCTGGACGGCTCGCAGCACTACCACCACGGCCAATTTATGGGGCCTGATCACGGCCCAGGTGCAGTATGTCGCCGTCGGTGATGCTGGCATCACCATCAGTTCACATTGACACCAGGGCGCTGGCCCGGTCTGGCAATCGGCCTGCAGCAAGCCGGTGACCTGGAACTTTGCTGTTTCTGGCCGGGCCTTGCTGGCGTTGCAGGTGCCTGTTTTTTTGCTGGTACGGTTCGACTGGCAGTTGCAAGCTTGCATCCGTAGCTTTTTAAGAAGTCAGGTCAGCCCCCGTCTTTTTTCGCGCAGGCAAAGAATCCGCAAGCGTCAGCTACTTGTGGAAAAACTTTGCTTGCAGCCTGCGCGGCAATGGCTGAGTCGTTCCCTTTGACGAGTTTTGTCACGGGTCAATGTGAAGTAACGAAGTGGTCAGAAATATCTTCCCCAATTTGCACTGGCGGATTTGGGTGCGTAGCGTCAATGCAAGGCGCTTGTTTAGATAACTGGCAACGCAAAACAAATGCAAACGCCGGGCAGCGGCAACTCAATGCCCGACATGCAAACCTGCGTGAATGCGCTGGGTGGTGCGCCACACTAGCCACAGCACCACCGGCACCAGAGCCCCAGCGGCCATTTCGGGGTTGATCGGCACCCCGGCCGCCTTCAGCGCCTTGCCGCCGTACAGCAGCAGGCTGATCACGTAATACGAGATCGCCGCTATTGACAGGCCTTCAACCGTGCTCTGCAAGCGCAGTTGCAGTTCCTGGCCCCGGCTGAGTTTTTCCAGCAACTGCTGGTTTTGCACCTCGGTGGCAATATCGACCCGGGTGCGCAGCAGGTCGCTGGTGCGCGCCACCCGCTCTGACAGTGAGGTCAGCCGGGAGTTGGTCGCCACCACCGTGGCCATCGCGGGCGACAGGCGGTGCTGAATGAATTCACCAATCATCTGGGTGCCGGGAATGGCCTTTTCGCGCAGTTCGGTGATGCGCTGGACAACGATGTTGTAGTAGGCCTGGGTGGCGGCAAAGCGATAGACGTTTTCGGCCATGGCGCGCTCGACACCAGCGGCCAGCGACACCAGGGTGTCAAGAAGTTGCTGGTCAGACGCGCTTTTGTTTTCCAGTTGGGCGGTGATGCTGGCCAGCGCGCTTTCAGCTTGCGACAGCATTGGCCCGAGTGCCTTGGCTACAGGCAGGCCGCGCAGTGCCATCAGACGGTAAGTTTCGAGTTCGAGCAGCCGCCCGGCAATGCGGCCGGCCCGGGTCTGGCTGGTGCCTTCGGGGGCAATCACCAACATGCGTTCAAAGCCGTCGTCTTGCAGTTGAAACTGGGTCAACGCCCAGGAATGGCCCAAGGGATGACGGTAACCCTGCAGGCCCGCTGGTTGACCGCCGGGTTCGACCGCCTGGAATGCATTGCTGCCCATCAACGAAGCCACCACGGTGTGCGCGCCGAGCCAGGTCATGGCCTGGCTCATCAGGGCTTTGGCATCGTCGAGTGGCGCGTTGAGCATGACCAGTTGCACCGCTGACACGGTGCGCCCTGGAATCTGCTGCAGCCACGCCACAGGCACCGCCAGGTTGCGCATCAGGTCTGGCTCAGCCACATGCAGCAGCGCCTGCGACGGCAGCGGCCCAACGATGGTGTAGCGGGTGAACTCGGTGTGGCGCTCCCATTTGACACTGAAACCTTCGCCGCGCAGGCGCAAGAAGTTGTCCTGCAACTGCTGTGGCAGCAGATTGGCCTGACCAGGCAGGCTGCGCAGGTGCGCGTGCTCAAGCTCGCGCGTCACCCCGTCATGCAGCACGGCAATGTCAATGATCAGCGCAGGCAGGCGAATGCGTGCGCTCGGGCGGGCGTGCATCTCGTTGTGCAAGGCAACGCGCTGCGCATCATCGGGCGGCAAACCAGGGTGGCGACCGGTCGGCGCGACATCGGCTGACGCAGGCTTTGGGGCAATCTGTTGCATGGCTTTATCTTGCAGGCAGTTTGCCAGCATTTGAATTCATTTCCAGACCCTCCCTGTCGTTGTCATCTCGCGCTGCCTTGGGCTTGCAATGTTTGCGGCCAAGGTGCCCTGACACGAATGATCTGGAAATGAAACAGGGGCGAAACAAGGGCGCTTGCAAGCACTGCATCACAGGCTGCTGACAAAGGCGCTCACATCGGGGAGCAACCGCGCTGGCTTGCGTTTGTTGGCGGTGCCGACGTTGAGGCAGCACACCGCCTGTTCACCTTCGAGCAGTTGAAAAAGCTGGCGCAGTGCCGCTGAGCGCATTGCCTGCCCGCTGGTCAGGCTGGCACCAAAACCCATGCTGTGTGCAACCAGCAAAAAATTCTGAATTGCAGCACCTACCGACACCATGCGCTCCAGCGGGTCAACGTCAGGCTCGCACAGCCCCAGGCGGGCGATGGCCAAGGCCAGAAAAGGCGAACGAAAGGCTTTTTCGCAGGCTTGTTCCACCTGCTCGGGTGTGGCAGCGGCATCGCGTTCCAGCAGGGCCTGGGCAAACACATCGGCCAGGGCCGCGCGACGGTCGGGTGGCACCAGCACAAAGCGCCAGGGCATGATCATGTGGTGGTCCGGGGCGGCTGCGGCGGCGCGAAACATGTCGTTGACCTGCCAGGCGCTGGGGCCGGGTTCGCTCAGCCGCTTGGGCAAAATGGTTTGCCGGGTGGTGATCAGGGTCAGCATCGTGCTGACCATATCGGGGGATGGGTTGTCGGGAGCTGGCATCATGGGTCTATCGTAGCGGCCTGGCCTTGCGCCCCGGCCAAGATTGGCATCAGCGGTCACACAATATCTATTATTGATAGCATCCAGCGCAATACAGGTAAGGGTCAGAGTCCATTCTAATCAATTTCACACGATGAGCATGAAATGTTTGACCGATGCCTGGGGCCTCCATTGCGGGGAACTACGTGGCTGGTTGCGCCAGAGCGTGGGCAACCCGGCCGAGGTCGAAGATCTGTTTCTCAAGGCACTGCGCCAGGGCGAGCATTCTTGCGACCTGAAAAACGCCCGCGCCTGGCTGCTTCAGGTGGCACGCAACACGCTGATCGACCACCTGCGACTGCACCATGACACGGTTGAATTGCCCGATGATCTGGCACACAGCGTAGAAACTGCCGAGACGGTGGACCAGTTCAGCACCTGTCTGCCCAGAGTGCTGGCAGAGCTGAGCGCCAGCGACCGGCAAGGCATCACCACCTGCGACTTGCAAGGCATGAGCCAGGCCGACTTTGCCTCAGCCCAGGGGTTGAGCCTGAGCGCTGCCAAATCCCGCTGGCAGCGTGCCCGCCTGCGGCTCATGGCACAAATGTCGCTGGCCTGCCAGGTCAGGCCAGACGATGCCGGGCGGGTGCAGGACTTTGTACCGCGTGCGCCGATCTGGCCCTGGCAGACCTTGTCCGGGCCGCTAACCCGCCGAGCTTATTTCAGTTTTTTGGTTGACTTGCCGCACCACATGCCTGATCAGTCCGTCACACGCGTCCTCGATCAGATCGAGCACGACCTCAAAGCCGCGCGCATCACCGTAATACGGGTCAGGCACTTCCGGGCTGTTCAAGCGCAGGCAAAACTCGGTCAGACGACGCAGTTTGTGCTGGTGCGCCATTGGGCAGGCGGCCTTGAGCATCGCCAGGTTGTCCCGGTCCATTGCCAGGATCAGGTCAAACGCCGTGTAGTCGGCATGCAAAATCTTGCGTGCCCGCAATTTTGACAAGTCATAGCCCCGCTTGGCTGCATGGGCCTGGGATCGCTTGTCGGGCGGGCTGTTCGGATGGTAGTTGTGGGTGCCGGCCGAATCCACCTTGACGGCATCGCTCAAACCGAAGTCAATGACCCTCTGGCGAAACACGCCATCGGCGGTAGGGCTTCTGCAGATATTGCCCATGCAGATAAAAAGAACGGAATAACTCATGGCAAAAACTTGATGTGGGTGAGTGGTGCAACGGCCAAACAAGTGTCACCCCCTGATGACACCTGCAAACTGGACGATTGCTCAATAGCTCTTCGTTTTGTAGCTTGACGCGCTTTCACAGCAAAGCGCTCAGGCATGATTTTCGCATCAAATTCAGGCAACTTGAAGGCGGCACCTTGTGGACTGGACAGTTGGGGCAGGTGCTGGGGCCGCTACACGACCGGTCTGCAGTACCGGGTTGACCGGCTTGGCCGTTCAGGCCAGCGCGTTTTTTGCGCTTGCCAGCATGTCTGCCCGATGGACCTGGTTCACTTTACAACAAGGTGCCCATTTGCTGCATGTCACTGCCGTTTTGCTGCCATGCCAGCGCCAGGACATGGCGGCCAGAGGGCTGATCACACCACAGGCGCCAGCGCCGGGCTGGCTCGGCTGCAGGCGCCAACACAGTTGCCGACTTGCCGCACAGATCAACTTGAATGCACTGCAGGGGCAATGAGAGTGCGCGTCCATCGGCCTTGGAAACCGCTTCGCGCGCAGTCCAGAGTGCCAGGAATGCCTGATTTTGCTGTGGTCCGGCAAGCGTTGCCAGATGCCTTTCCTGTGCCGCACTGAGTCCAAAAGCGCCCCAATCCTGCATCGGCACCCGCGTTCGATCAAGCGCTTCAACATCCACCCCAACCGGCCCGGCGCTGCTTAGCGCCACAGCAACCATCCCGGTGGTGTGCGACAAGCTGAAATCGATGCTGCCGGGCGGCTGCAAAAAAGGCTTGCCCAGTGCGTCACGCGCAAACCGCAGGGATGCAGCTGGCAACCCCAGGATGGCCCCGAGTGCGCGGCGCAACAAGGCGTGCGCGGCCACATACGCCAGCCGGTCGCCTGGCCTGCGAAAGCGTTGGCATTGGGCACGCTCGGCATCATCCAGGTCCGCCAGCCACGCCGCCGGGGCCTCTTGCCAGGCTTGCAAGTCGGCCGTCCATAGCATCACCGACGCGCGCGATGGCATCATGTCAAATGGCCCAGGTGGGTGCCAGCCCGGTGGTCAACGATGGCGCGTGCTGCCACGTTCATGTGCCGATCACGGCACCGGTCGGTGCCCGCAAGCGGGCATGGGCGCGCAAAGGGGTCTGGACTGTCATGATTTGCCTTGCTCCAGTGGCAATTTCTGGCTGATTGACCGGCAATGGCCGTTGGGCACGCTAGCGCAGCCTGAAATCGATGCGCCAATCGTATCCTGCCGGTCGCCGGGGCGGCGGCAAAGTACCCGGCAGAATTGAAAAAACGGCGCGCAGCCGCTTGGGTGCCCGGCTCAGGCCAAGCTGTCCATGCTCTGACCAGTCAGCGCCTTGCAGATCGAGGCGTTCATGCGCCGGGCCGCAAAATCATTGGTGACACCAGCCAGCGCGGCGGTTGCAACCCGCAGCTCGGCAAGTGGCGCATCGGTTTCCAGCGCATCACCCACCTTGAACATGGCCTGGTGAATGGCCCAGATCTCTGGCTCTGTCAGCAGAGCTGCATCCTGATTGAGTGCGGTCTCGGTGGCATCCATCATGCGCCTTGCATCCACCTGTGCCTCGCGCAGGGAGCGCAGCAGCAGGTCTGCCTTGGACGCGCCAATGGCATCTGCCAGCATCGCCGAAATGTGCGTGTCTGCCAGACCGTAGGTAGGCTTGACCTCGATGTGGGCCTCAATGCCGCTGGCCTGCTCACGCGCCGTGACAGACAACAGACCGTCGGCATCGATCTGGAAACTGACCCGGATGTGAACCGAGCCAGCCACTGCGGGCGCAATGCCACGCAGCTCAAAGCGGGCCAGTGATCGGCAGTTGGCCACCGTTTCGCGCTCGCCCTGCACCACATGCAGCGACATGGCGGTCTGGCCGTCCCTGAAGGTGGTGAATTCCTGCGCGCGGGCAATCGGCAAAGTCGAGTTGCGCGGGATGATTTTTTCAACCAGGCCGCCCATGGTCTCGATCCCCAGCGACAGCGGGCAGACATCGAGCAGCAGCCATTCATCGGCACTGCTGTTGCCAGCCAGCACATTGGCCTGCAACGCCGCGCCGATGGCAACCACCTGGTCCGGGTCAATGTCTGCCAGCGGGTCGCGCTCGAAAAATCCGCGCACTGCATCGCGGGCGATTGGCATGCGGGTCGAGCCACCCACCAGCACCACGCCGGTGATGTCTTCAATGCCCAATTGGGCATCGCGCAACGCCCGCCGGGTGGCCGACAAGGTGCGGGCGATCAGCGCGGCACCGAGTTCGGCAAACTTGGCGCGTGACAGGATGGCCTGGCGCGTGGCCCCGTCAGGCCCGGCCAATGACAGCGCCGCTGATTCATGGCCAGACAGTGCTTCTTTGGCTTTGCGGGCGGCTGCCAGCAGGCTGCGCTGGGCACCTGGCGGCATCGCCGACAAACCGGCAAGACCATGCTGGGTACAAAACCACTCGGCCACGCAATAGTCAAAGTCATCACCACCCAGCGCCGAGTCGCCGCCAGTGGCCAGCACCTCAAACACGCCCTTGGTCAGGCGCAGGATGGAAATGTCAAAAGTCCCGCCGCCCAGGTCGTAAATCGCAAAAGTGCCCTGGGCGGCCTTGTCCAGCCCGTAGGCAATTGCCGCAGCGGTGGGCTCGTTGAGCAGGCGCAACACGGTCAGCCCGGCCAGACGCGCCGCATCTTTGGTGGCCTGGCGCTGGGCATCGTCAAAGTAGGCTGGCACGGTGATCACCACCCCTGCCAGCGGACCACCGAGCGAGACTTCAGCGCGCTCGCGCAGGGCGGTCAGAATCTCGGCTGAGACCTGCACCGGCGAGCGCTCGCCAGACACCGTGCTGATGCCAACCATGCCGGGCGCATCGACAAAACGGTAGGGCAGGCCAGCGGCCTGCTTCACGTCGGCGAGGCTGCGGCCCATGAAACGCTTGACCGACACAATGGTGTTTTGCGGGTCTTCGGCCTGGCTTTGCTGCGCTTCGCGCCCCACCACAATGCCGTTGCCCGGCAGATAGCGCACCACCGATGGCAGCAGCAAGGCACCGTCTGGGTCGGGCAATGCCCTTGCCACGGCACTTTGCACCGTGGCAATCAGCGAGTTGGTGGTGCCCAGGTCAATGCCCGCTGCCAGCCGGTGCTGGTGCGGTGCGGCGGCCTGGCCGGGTTCGGCGATTTGCAGCAGTGCCATGTGGCGGGTTCCCTGGTTCAGACCGCGAAGCTTTCGCCACAACCGCAATTGGCGGTGGCGTTCGGGTTGGTGAATTTGAAGCCTTCGTTGAGGCCCTCACGGACAAAGTCGAGTTCGGTGCCTGCCAGCATGCCAAGGCTGCGCGGGTCAACAATGACTTTGACACCGTGGGTCTCAAAGCACTCGTCTTCAGCGTTGACGGCATCGACAAATTCCAGCGCATAAGCAAAGCCGTTGCAGCCACTGGTCTTCACCGCCAGCCGCAGGCCAATGCCGCTGCCGCGCCTGGTCAGGGACTTCTCGACGTGGCGCGCAGCAGCCGGGGTCAGCGAAACACTCATGGCATCACCTCTTACATTGAAAACGAACTGCCGCAGCCACAGGTGGTCTGGGCGTTGGGGTTGTGAATGACAAAGCGCGAGCCCTCCAGGCCTTCTTCAAAATCAACCCTGGCCCCCAGCACATACTGCAAACTGATGGCATCGACGACCAGCGCCACGCCTTCGGTGACGGTCAACGTGTCATCTTCGGCAATCTTGTCGTCAAAGGCAAAACCGTAGGAAAAGCCCGAGCAGCCACCACCGGTGACGTACAGGCGCAGCTTGAGCGCCGGGTTGCCTTCTTCGGTGATCAGCGATGCCACCTTGGCTGCCGCCTGGGCAGTGAATTCGAGCATGCCGGGCATGACCTCTGGCACGCCATCGGGCATGGCAGGACCGGCCACCGAAAGAGCTGCTTGCATTTTGATTCCTTGGTTGGGTGGGAGATGGGGCTAAGGGTGGCTTCAGCGGGTGCTTGAAGCGCAGGCAGTCTGTTCTGACACCAGCGTGGCGGCACCGTCGGGGTGGCGCGAACGAAAGTCAGCCACCGCCGCCTTGATCGCGTCTTCGGCCAGGATCGAGCAATGGATCTTGACCGGTGGCAAGGCCAGCTCTTCGGAAATGTCCGCATTCTTGATGGCCAGCGCTTCGTCCAGCGTGCGGCCTCGCACCCATTCGGTCACCAATGAGCTTGACGCGATGGCCGAGCCGCAGCCATAGGTTTTGAATTTGGCATCTTCAATCACGCCCTGGGCATTGACGCGAATCTGCAGGCGCATCACGTCGCCACAAGCGGGCGCGCCAACCATGCCGGTGCCGACGCTGTCGTCGCCCGCCTCAAAAGCCCCGACATTGCGCGGGTTCTCGTAGTGATCAACCACCTTTTCGCTATAAGCCATGAAGTTTCTCCGTAAGTAGGGTGGGCCAAAGGGCAGGCCAGGCTCAATGGGCCGACCACTGGATTGAGTTGGGGTCAACACCGGCTTGCACCATGTCCCACAGCGGGCTCATGGCGCGAAGTCTGGTAACCACCTGGGTGACCTGCGCGATCGTGAAGTCGATCTCTTGCACCGTGGTGAAGCGGCCGATGGAAAAACGCACCGAGCTGTGCGCCAGCTCGTCACTGCGGCCCATGGCGCGCAGCACATAGCTGGGTTCAAGCGAGGCCGAGGTGCAGGCCGAACCGGACGACACCGCCACATCCTTGATGCCCATCAGCAGCGACTCGCCCTCGACATAGTTGAAGCTGACGTTCAGGTATTGCGCCGCCCGCTGCTGCAAGTCACCGTTGAGCACCACCGCGTCCATTTTTTTGAAACCGGCCCAGAGCCGCTCGCGCAAGGCCAGCATGCGCGCGTTATCGGCAGCCATGGATTCGCGCGCCAGCCAGAAGGCTTCGCCCATGCCAACAATCTGGTGCGTTGGCAAGGTGCCGGAGCGCATGCCACGCTCGTGGCCACCGCCGTGCATCTGGGCCTCGATTCGCACGCGGGGTTTGCGCCGCACGTAAAGTGCGCCAACGCCTTTGGGGCCATAAATCTTGTGGGCCGACAAGGACATCAGGTCAATCGGCAACACCCCCAGGTCAATCTCCACCTTGCCCGCAGCCTGTGCAGCATCGACATGAAACAGCACCTTTTTGGCGCGGCAAATTGCACCCAAAGCGGCCACATCCTGAATGACACCGGTTTCGTTGTTGACCATCATCACCGAAGCCAGCAGCGTATCGGGGCGCAACGCCGCTTCAAACACCGCAACATCAAGCACACCAGTGGGCAGCACCGGCAGCACCGTTACCTCAAAGCCCTCGCGCTCGAGTTCGCGCATGCTGTCGAGCACCGCCTTGTGCTCGGTGGCCACTGTGACCAGATGTTTGCCTTTGCCACGGTAGAAATGCGCGGCACCCTTGATGGCCAGATTGTTCGACTCGGTGGCACCCGATGTCCAGGCAATCTCGCGCGGGTCGGCGTTGATCAGTGCGCAGACCTGCTCGCGTGCCAGTTCCACCGCCTCATCAGCGGCCCAGCCATAGGCGTGCGAGCGACTGGCCGGGTTGCCGTAGATCTGTGTCAGGTACGGCATCATTTTGCTGGCCACCCGGTGATCCACCGGTGTGGTGGCAGCATAGTCAAGATAGACGGGCGGGGTGGCCTTTGCAAGGCTGCTGGCAGCGCGGGGATCTGACATGGCGACTCTTTGAAAAAGTTGGACATCACCTGTTTTGCAATTTCAGTGCCACACCAAATGCCGGGCAAATCCGAACATTTGGCGTGTTCACTGTTGTTTTTGTCACAGCGCCTGGCCACAGGGCGCTGGTTGGCTTGTCTGGTTTGTCGCAAACAGGCGGTTTGACTGTCCGCAATCCAATTCGTCGGCATTTTTGGTGCGTTTCTTGCATGATTTCGCCCGATAACCGATGTATTGGCATCGTGTTGCGCTAACAGGAGCCTCAAATGGTGAATCCGCAAGCAATTGAAGTTCGGCGCGAGCTGGTTGCGATTTACGAAGTCAGCAAGACGCTGGCCAGTTCGCTCGATGTCGCCAAAACTTTCCGCGAAGCCCTGAATTACCTGATTCACGCGTTCGACTGGCGGCGTGCCTTTGTGCTGCTGCCAGAGCCGGGCGCGTCGCTGCGCGGGCTGTGTGCCGTCGGCCTCACGCGCGAAGAGCAGCAGCGCCTGCACTACCAGTCTGGCGAAGGCATTGTCGGCCGGGTGTTTGCCAATGGCATCCAGTTGATGGTGCCCGATGTCCGCAGCGAGCCCTTGTTTCTCAACCGTACCGGCGGAATTGACCCGTTTTCCGATGTGCCGGTGGCGATGCTGCTGACACCCATCAGCACCGAAGGGCGGATTGTCGGACTGCTGGTCATTGACTGCCTGAACCCGAACGAGCAACGCATGTTCTCCAACGATTTGCAGTTGCTCAAGATGGTCGCCACGCTGATGGGGCAGGCCCTGCTGCTGCACCGCCATGTCAGCGATGTGCATGTTAATTTGCAAGACGAGGTGCGGCGCATGCGCAAGGTGCTCAAGCCAGCGCGGCAGATTGACCATGTGGTCGGGGTGTCC
>DAOSLL010000011.1:0-17711 GCA_035368905.1 Rhodoferax sp. | reverse complement strand
GCCAGCCCTTATTTGACAAGCGCAAACAGCTATTGTTATTGTAGCATTCAGGCGAATGGCGAGTGCGGCGGCTTTGCCTGCAGCGACTGGCGCGCCCGGCGCATCTTCGGCTCGACCAAGGGCACGGTCAGCATGGTGCTGGCCATGGCCATCAGCAGCAAGGCGGTGAAGGCTTCGCTGGTGATGAGATGTTTGTCCAGCAGGATGTTGGCAAAGATGATCATGATCAACGCCTTGGTTTGCAACAGCCAGCCAATCACCGAGGCTTCACCCGGTGCCCAGTGCAGTAGCCAGCCAGCCAGGCGCACCCCGATCAGCTTGCCCGCCACCGACACCAGCAGCAGCAGCGCGGCGACGGCAAACACCTCCACGCCGCCGACTGCCCAGTTGGTGCGTAGCCCGGTTGAGAGAAAAAATACTGGCATCATCACCAACAGCACATGGTGGCGCAACTGGTCGAGCTTGCCCTGATTGAACCAATGGGCATCCATGATGGCTCCGGCCAGAAATGCCCCCACCATGAAATGCAGGCCGGCCCAGTCAGCACCAAAGCCGCACAGGGCCAGCCAGACCAGCGCCACATACCAGCGGTCAATTTCCGCCAGCTTGGCCATCAGCTTGCGATAGGCCAGACCCAGCACCACAAAACCCAGCAGAAATGCCAACTGCTTGCCGACGCGGGTCCAGTCCATGAGAATCAGCGCCAGCACGCCCCAGATGGCAATGTCGTCGAGGCTGGCGTAGCGCAAAATACGCTGGCCCAGCGGCTGGCGCAGGATGTCAAGCTTTTCCATCAGCAGGATCAAAATCGGCAAGGCGGTCACGGCGCAGGCCATGCCGATTCCCAGCACAAATTGCCAAGCCTGCGCCTGCGCACCCACCCAACCGTCAAACTTCAGCAGCACGGCTGCGGCACCACAACCCAGCAGCAGCGGCGCACCCAATGCCAGAGCGGCGGTGATCCCGCTCTCGCGCCGGTGTTGCCAGGCCTGTTTCAGATCCAGTTCAACGCCGGCAATCATTACAAACAGCATCACCGCCCACCAGGCAACGCCGTTAAGAGACTGCACCACCGCTGGCGCAAAAACAAACTGGTAGTACTGCGGAAACCAGCGGCCCAGCACACCGGGCCCGAGCACGATGCCAGCGAGGATTTGCACCACCACCAAGGGTGCAAAGTAGTCGGTGTTGCCGAGACGCCAGATCAGCCAAGGGATGCTGAAGATGATCAGCATCGCAATCAGGAAAACCTCGGTGGTGTTCAAGGTCGGCGTCCGGTGTACTCGCGGAAAATGCCCAGGGTGACGCAGCACGCTACATCGGTAAAGCCGGCGCGGCGCAAGGCATCCAGGATGAGTTCGGGCTCAAGCGCGGCCTCAATGGTGTCGCCGTAATATTCCCACAGGCGTTGGATATCCGCATGGCGGCGCGTCAGACGCGCCAGCAGCGGCACCACCATCTTGATGTGAAAGCCCAGCAAGGCACGCGCCAGGGCGCTGCGCGGGCGGCTGATTTCCATAATGCAGACGCGCCCACCCGGGCACAGCACGCGAAAGTACTCGGCAAACGCCAAATTCAAATCACCGACATGACGCAGTGCGTAGCCCATCGATATGAAATCGATCTGCCCGTCGGGCAAGGGAATTGACTCGGCAAATGCTTCGATGGTCTCAACCTGAATTTTCTTGCGCAGCTCAGCCAGCATGCCAGGCGACGGGTCAAGCGCCAGCACCCGCCCCTGCGGGCCCACAATCGCATGGCCAGGCACCGTGACCAGACCGGTGCCGGCCGCCACGTCAAGCAGGGTCATGCCGGCTGCCAAACCGTTGCGCAGCAACACCTCACGCCGATACCAGACACCACTGCCCAACGCGGTGAGACTCTCGGCGTTGTCGTAACCGGGTGCAGCTTGGTTGAACATGGCCTGTGTCAAGCTGCGGCGACCCTCTTCGGTGGTGAAGTAGGGGTCCATGCGGTGGTCGGACTTGAGCGCACTGGTGCGCGCGACGGGTTTATTCATGTCAGTTCTTGGTGGCACGACGCCAGATCAGCAGTGGCAAGCGCAACAGAAAGCCCAGCAACAGGCGGGTGTGCATCCAGGTCAGCAGCACGTTGTCGCGCAGGTAGTTGAAGTGCGACACGCCACCCTCCTGAGCCGACAGATAGCGCACCGGGGCATCGATGTTAATCGGGTGAACCCCGGCCCAGCACAGGCGCACCACGGCTTCAGGGTCAAAGTCAAAGCGGCGCATGAAGCGGTTGCCCTGCATCACCTGCAGCAGGGGTGCGATTGGGTAAACACGAAATCCATAGAGCGAGTCACCAATGCCCATCCACAGGGTTTCCAGATTGGCCCAACCGTTGGACACCTTGCGGCCATTGACACGCAACGTCGGTGCCTCCGGTCCAAACACCGGTTTGCCCAGCACCATCCCAGCGGGCTCATGTCGTGAGGCAGCCATGAACGCGGGGATCGCCTCGGCTGGATGCTGACCGTCGCTGTCCATGGTCAGGACATGAGTGAAACCCGCCTTCGCCGCCAATGTGATGCCGTGCAGCACGGCGGCGCCCTTGCCCTGGTTGTGCGGTAACACAATCACCCTGAGACCAGCATCGGTTTGAGCCAGTGCCTGGAGTTGCAGACCGGTGCCATCGGTGCTGCCATCAACCACCACCCAGACCGGATGCCAGAATCGGCGTGCCTGGCGCACCGTATCGAGCACATTCGGGCCGGGGTTGTAGCTGGGGATCAGCACCAAATGGCTGGTGGAGGCAGTGCAAAGCGGTTCGGACATTGACTCAAGGCCGCACGATGCCGGTGGCAAGTCAGGCGTTGTACACAACCGCGTCATCCACTTTGCGGATGTTGAAGCGGCGCTGCTGCCAGGCCCTGAAGGCGCGTCGGGGCTGCAGAATATTGGCACTGTAATAGAGCATCTTGAACGCCAGTATCGAGCGCCAGATCGGTGTCTTGCCAAATATGTCGCCTGCCAGCACCGAGAGCAGCGCTTCCTTGACCCGCATCACGTTCTTCGGGTGCATGAAAAAGTCGCGCATGATGGGGTTGGTGACGCGGTAGATAAACCACGAAAATTCGCGCGGCCCGTGGCGCATCAGGCGGTCAAACCGCGCCAGTGCCACTGCCGACTTGGCTGGATTTTTCAAGCAACTGCTGATGGCCTCGGCACCAATCACCGCACTGTTCATGGCCAGCCAGACGCCGGACGAAAAAACCGGGTCAATAAAGGCATAGGCATCACCCAGCATCAGATAGTTGGCACCATGATTTCGCTCAGATACATAAGAAAAATTACCGGTGGCCTCGACCGGGCTGACACGGGTGGCATTTTGCAGTCGGGCGCTCAAGGTTGGGCTGGTGGCGATGTTGTCCATCAAAAACTGCTCCAGGCTGCGCTGGCCGCGGGTCTTGATGTGGTATGGCCAAGTCACCATGCCGACGCTGGTAGTGCCATTGGTCAGCGGAATGAACCAGAACCAGCCATGGTCAAACCAGAAGATGGTGATGTTGCCTTCGTCCTGACCTTCGTTGCGCTGCGCCTGGCTGAAGTGGGCATAGACCGCCGAGCTGTTGTGTTTGGGGTTGCTTTTCTTGATCTTGAAGCGGTTGGCAAAAAAGGTGTCGCGCCCGGATGCGTCCACCACAAAACGAGCTTGCCATTGCTGCACGCGCTCGTCGTCGTGGCGTGCTGTGATGCATGCACCACCATCGGCCAAAAAGTCAACCGCTGTCACTTTGCATCCTTCGTGAACTTCAGCGCCCTTGCGCGCCGCGTGGCGAATCAGAATCTCATCAAACTCGGCGCGCTTGACCTGGTAGGCGTGGGGCATGGACTTGTTCCAGGCATCGGCGAAATGAAAGGTCTGCTTGGCGTTGTGGGTTGGCGAGACAAACTCGGCCCCCGGCTTGAACATGCCAATGGCCTTGACCTCGTCGGCAATGCCCATGGCTTCGAACAAGGGCAAGTTCGCTGGCAGCAGCGACTCGCCAATATGAAAACGCGGATGGTGGCTTTTCTCTAGCACCACAACCTTGTGGCCCTGCTCGGCCAGCAGACTGGAAACGGTCGAGCCGGCCGGGCCACCGCCAATGACCAGAACGTCACAGACCAAGGGTGTGGCATTTGGAGGCGGCTTGATGGTTGTATTCTGCACTGAATGATCCGTTGGTTGAAGCTTGTTGATGCGCAATTTGCTTGAGGGATCATAGTCGGTTTGTCCGCTGCGACCAGTCGGTTTGCCGGGTCTGTTGCGTGCGCTCAGCGCCCGCCAAGCGCATCCAGCAACTGCCACTTGGCGGTGCGCGCTGGATTCGAGCACCATCGATTTATGCCTGAGCTTGTTTGGTTGGGCAGCGTTTCGTGCCGCCATCGAGTTGCATGCGCTGCTGGACTTGTGCCACAGCATTCCCAGCTTATTCAAGTCAGCGATGGCAAGATGGGCGATGTCAATTTGCTTGATGTCTTGCGCCTTTAGGCCGGGTGTGGCGCTCAATGGATTCAAGGCCGCCAAAGACTATCCCAAGCATTTGCGTCGGGTTCGGTTGAAAGATCAAACGGGCAAAACACGGATGTTTTTGACCAACAACACGACGCTGCCCGCGCCTGTGATTGCCCAGCTTTACCAGAACCGCCGGCAGGTCGAATTGTTCGTCAAGTGGATCAAGCAGAATCTGCACATCAAAAAAGTTCTTGGGTACCAGCGAGTCTGGGGTGAAGACGCAAATCTGGTGCGCCATCGCCACCTGGGTGTTGATCGCCATTGTCAAAAAGGAACTGCAACTGAAATCCTCGCTCAACACTTGTCTGCTGATGTTGTCAGTCTCGGTTTTCGAGACAACCCGGGTTTCATGCGCCTTGCCGGTCAACGAGCTACAAAACCAACCAGATCCATCTCCAACCAATTGATTTTGTTCGATTTTTGACCGGACAGCAGTGACCTCAATTTTGAATTGATTGCAATGAAACAGCCGGTGTGCGCAGTGCGCTTCAGACCCTGTCAATGGGGTCATTGCAGGCGAAAAATGTTGTATGCTGGCGACCATTTCCTCTTGGAAGTGGAAAACCAATTCGCCTAAGGAATCATTGATTTTGCCCAAGCCTGGTCATCAAAACTTGCTTGTCCACCATGGGCAAACGGCTGGCGAACCAGCAATTGCCATCCCCGATGGCCTGTTTTTGGGGTCGCTGTGCACCGCCACGGGTGAAGCGGCGGCTGTCGGCAGCGCGCTGCGGCTGCATTGCCAAGTTCCGATTCCCTGCCTGGGCGGTGAACCGTATGCACAACAGGCGTGGTTTGTTGATGGTGCGTCAGACACTTGCACCTCAATGGTTCAGGACGAGCGGGGTGTCACGGTAGCTCACACCGAAGATTTTGTTTTTGCCACAATTTCATCCGAGCACGGCGCGCTGGAACAACAAAGCCGCCTTGTTTATGAAGCACTCCTGAGCCGCTTGCGGCAGCTCAACAAGCCACATCTGCTGCGCCTTTGGAACTATGTGCCGCGCATCAACGAAATTGACGGCGGCATCGAGCGCTACCAACTGTTTAATTTCGGGCGCAGGCAGGCTTTTGACAGCATGGGTTACACCGTGGGTGATGGGGCACCGGCCGCCTGCGCGCTGGGAACCCGGGGCGCTGCACTTATCGTGGCTGCGCTGGCCAGCAAGCATCCTGTCATTGCGATTGAAAACCCGCGCCAGATCAGCGCCTACCACTATCCAAGACAGTATGGTAGCCATCCGCCCATTTTTTCCCGGGCAGCGTGGCTGGCGCAAAAGTCTGGCCCCGACCTGTTGTTTGTCAGCGGCACGGCGAGCATTGTGGGCCACCGGACCCTGCACGCGGGCAATGTGCGTGCCCAAGTCCAAGAATCGGTGACCAATATCGAGGCGGTGTTGCACGGTGCCAACCAACGTGCCGGTGCACATTTGTGGACACTGGGCGGTTTACAAGGACGTGTGTACATTCGCCATGCTGCTGATTTTCCTTTGATCCAGGCGTATTTGCTGACTCGGGGCATGACGCAGTTCGGTTTTGTCCAGGCCGACATTTGCCGAAGCGATTTGCTGCTTGAAATTGAAGCCGAGGGGCAAACGTTTTGTGCGCACCAGTGAGGATTCGATGGCACGCGCTCGTCAAATTGGCCTGTTCTATGTGATGCTGCTGTGGTTGGGCATGATGCTGTTGATCGGCAATGTGGCGGTGCTGCCTTTGCTGCTGACACCGCGCTGGTTTCGGGAGCCGTTGGTGCAGGGTCTGATCAGTCACCTGTTTCGGGTATTTTTGGCCGGTGCGCAACGCAGTGGCCTGATGCAGCTCGATTTGAATCAGCTCGATGTACTGAACCACCACAAAGGACTGGTGCTGGTCGCCAATCACCCCAGCATGATCGACGTTTTTTTGGTGATCTCAAGGGTCAGGCGCGCCGCCTGCCTGATGAAGGCCAGCATTGGCAGCAACATACTTTTTGGCGCTGGAGCCTATCTGGCGGGCTATGTCTCGAACCGCAAGCCGGGCGAGATGCTGCGCTCAGCAAGCAACACAGTACGCCGCGGACCGCACTTGTTGGTGTTTCCTGAGGGCACTCGAACCACACGCCAGCCAGTCAACGACATCAAGCCCGGCGTGGCCCTGATTGCCAAAAGAACCGGCCAGCCCTTGCAAACCATATTGATTCGGACCAACTCACCCTACCTAAGCAAAGGCTGGAGACTGTTTCGCCCACCGCAGTTTCCGCTTGTCTACCAAGCCAGCCTGGGTGCACAACTGAGCGCGACCGGGGTTTGCGCTCACACGGCACGCAGCTTGCAAGACTATTTTGAGGCGCAGATGGCCTGTTCGATCGACCCCACATTTCGGCTCTGACATGCTCCAGCGTTCACGCTTTTGCTTCAAGCTCGATCAGATCAAGCGGTATTCTTGATCTGCCGCAGGGAAAGCACTGCAAAACCCAGACCCACCGCCACACCACAAAGCACGTCAAGCGCAACATGCTGCAACGTGGCCATGGTGGACCAGGCAATCGCCAGGCAAATGGCCCAACTCAGCCATGTCACGGTTTTGGGCGTGTGCAACTGACCAAGGATGCGCCCCAGCCAGCACGCAGAGAAGACGGCCGATGCCACATGCAGCGAGGGGCAGGCATTTCCCGCCGCATCGACACCCTTGATCATCACCATCGCCGGATAGTTGCGCCAATCCATGTCAACCGTGGGGGTCAGGGTCGGAAACAGCCAAAACAAAGCCAAACAGAACAGGCACATCAATGCCACCCACAGTCCATACAGGATCAATTCCCTGAGATTGCCCATCAACGCCGGCGGCAGCGACACATACACCCACAAAGAAGCATAGACCGGGAACGAATACGGTGTGAATCCAATCCAGTCATCCAGCCAAATCCTGGGCATGACCATGGGCAGACCATATTGATGATGGATCACCTGAAAATAGGCCCAGAAAAACAGCGCCATGAACAATGTTGTGCCAAAGGCCTTGAGTGGCCAATAGGGAACCAGGCGGTCTTTAATGCGTTGCGGCCATTGAGATTTCATGAAGAAAACACCGTGACAACGGCGCTTGAAATGACGATTGGGCGATTGTGCCAGCGTATACTTTTGTAAAACGCGCACTAAAATGCGGAACTTTTTTGGGTGCAGATCGGTCGCCGGGCACTTTTCTGCGGTGCGATCCTGACATGGTGGGCACAGCCTGTAGCACTGTACAACGATGAAAACAATCTCAAATGTCTGATGTTCCCTCTGTTTCCCACGATGCCCTCATGACCGAGGTCGCCGCGCTGATCATCGAAGCCCTGAACCTGGAGGTTCTAGTCAGCGACATTTCGCCCGACGGGCCGCTTTATGGTGAGGGCCTGGGGCTTGATTCCATCGACATGCTGGAAATATCGCTGGTGATCTCCAAACACTATGGCTTCCAACTGCGCTCAGACAATGAGGACAATGCGCAGATCTACGCATCACTGCGCGCGCTGACCCACTACATTGCCAGCCAGCGCACCAAATGAGCCTGAGCTGGTCGCAGGCCTGGCGCGGCGCGGCGGCAGGCGTGTTGCTGCTGGCCTGGGCGGTGGCGGCCCATCTGGGGAGTGCCGACATTGGCAGCGCAGATTTGAACGCAGCCATCGCCACCACACCGTTACTGCTGGCATGGACCGCGCTGTTGTGGCAATTCAAGCCGCGCTGGGTGCGCCTGACGGGCTTTGCGCTGGCGCTGAGCGCAGTGCTTGCCTTGTGGCCGCAGCTTAGGCAAAGCATCGCGTTGCTGTATTACCTGCAGCACCTGGGTACCCACCTGGCACTGGCGGTGCTGTTTGGGCGTACCCTGCATGGGTCTGGCGAGCCCCTGATCACCCGCATGGCCCGCAGCATTTATGACCACGCCCTGTCTGAGCGCAAGGTTCGATACACCCGGCAAGTCACTTTGGCCTGGACGCTGTTCTTCCTTGGCAATGCCCTGGTTTCTACCGGCTTGTTTCTCTGGGCAGCGCCGACCGTCTGGTCAGTACACGCCAATTTGTTGACCGGGCCACTGATTGCCGGGATGTTTCTGGCCGAGCATTTGGTCCGACGGTTTGTCTTGCCTCCCGATGAGCGCCCGGGTCTCTCCGATGTGGTTCGCGCCTACCGCCAGCGCGGCGCAATGGGCGGCGCAGCGCGCCAGTCACCGGAGTCCGGCGCATGAGCGCACTGCCTATCGTCAACGGCCACCAACTTGACGACACTCTGGCCTGGTGCCCTGCAGGGCCAGTGACGGTGCGTGCATTTCTGGCCGATGCGCAGGCCGTTGCCAAGCTGCTGCCCAAAGGCAACTGGGTGCTTAACCTGTGTGAAGATCGCTACCACTTTGCCGTGCTGTTTGCGGCCTGCCTGCTAGCCGACAAGACCAGCCTGCAGCCTGCTTCGCAATCAGGCGAGACGCTGTTGCGGCTAGCACAAGACTATCCCGGTGTTTTTTGCGTCACTGATGGGGCTTTTGAGTTGCCCGGCCTACCGCGGCTGGCCTTCCCTCGGCTGGCTACGCTGCTGCGCCCAGCGGTGACCGACATGCCAATGATTGCCGCCAGCCGCACGGTGGCAATTTTGTTCACATCGGGCTCAACCGGCTTGCCCCAGCCGCATGGCAAGACCTGGGGCAAGCTGGTGCAGAACGGCCAGGCCGAGGCGGCTGCACTGGCGCTTGGCAGTCACCCGCCCGCGCTGGTCGGTACCGTTCCGGCCCAGCACAGCTACGGCTTTGAGTCCACGTTTTTGCTGGCACTGCACGGCGGCTGCAGCTTCTGGAGCGGCAAGCCGTTTTACCCGCAGGATGTGGTTGACGCATTGAAAGCCGTACCGCGCCCGCGCATGCTGGTTACCACCCCCTTCCACCTGGCGGTCTTGCTGGGCTCGGGTCTGGACTGGCCAGCGCTTGACTTGTGCCTGTCAGCCACCGCGCCGCTGAGTGCCGAGCTTGCCGCCCAGGTAGAGCGCCAAAGCGGCGCACCGGTGCACGAGATCTACGGCTCCACCGAGTCATCGCAATTGGCCTGCCGACGCACCACCGATGGACCACTTTGGCGTCTGCTACCTGGGGTGCAATTAACCCAGACGCACGACACTACCTATGCGCTCGGGGGGCACGTTCAGGGGCGAGTGCCCCTGTCAGACATCATCGAGTTGCAGAGCGACGGCCAATTTTTGCTACATGGCCGACACGCCGACCTGGTCAACATTGCGGGCAAAAGAACCTCGCTGGCCTACCTCAACCACCAGTTGTGCGCCATCCCGGGTGTGCAAGACGGGGTGTTTTATCTGCCCGATTCCAATGCTGCCGAACGCAATACCCGCCTGTGCGCTTTTGTGGTTGCGCCCAGCATGCAACGCGCTGAGCTGATGGCGGCGCTGCGTGGGCGCATCGACCCGATTTTTTTGCCGCGACCACTGGTTTTTGTTGAGTCCCTGCCACGCATCAGCACTGGCAAACTGCCACGCAGTGCCCTGCAGGCGTTGTACCAAAAACAGACCCATGGCTGACGCCGAGTTCACCTGGCATGTACCCGTGCATCACCCGGCATTTGCCGGACATTTTCCTGGTCAACCGATCGTTCCCGGGGTGGTCTTGCTGGATCTGGCCCTGCTGTTCGCGCAGCAGCACCTAGACCAGTTCGCTTCGGGTTGGCAAGTCAGGCAGGCCAAGTTTTTGAGCCCGTGTGGCCCCGGGGACGAACTGGTGTTTGCCTTCTCGGGCGGCAGTGGCGGCGTGTTGACATTCACGGTGCGCAGTGCCGGGCGCACGATGGCTTCGGGCAGTTTGCTGCCACCGCACCGATGAATCCGGACACGCGGCCCGACTGGATGCAGCAGCAGGAACGCAGCCAGGCGCTGGTGCTACGGCTGATGGTCTGGATCTCGCTGACTTTTGGTCGACGCCTTGGTCGCCTGGTGCTGCGCGGCATTGCCACCTACTTCGTCCTGTTTGCACCGATGGCCCGTCGCGCCAGTCGCGCCTACCTGACGCATGCCCTGGGTCGGCACGCCGGTTGGCGCGATGGCTATCGACATGTGTTCAGCTTTGCCAGCACCATCCACGACCGGATCTATCTGCTCAACGACCGCTTTGATGAATTTGACATCCAAGTGTTAGGCGCACCCGCATTGCTGGCAGCCCTGCAAAAGCAGGCCGGTGCCCTGCTGGTTGGGGCCCACCTGGGCAGCTTTGAGGTCCTTCGCGCAATGGGCCGCGGCCAGCATGGTCTGCAGGTGGCGATGCTGATGTATGAGCAGAACGCGCGCAAGCTCAATGCCACGCTGGCAGCCATCAACCCGCGCGCCATGCAGGACATCATTGCCCTGGGGCGGCTGGAGTCGATGCTCACCGTGCGCGACAAGCTCGATGCCGGTTATCTGGTGGGCATGTTGGCTGACCGCTCGTTGGGAGGCGATGCCACGCTGGCAGCCGATTTTCTGGGGCATAGCGCCAATTTTCCAGTCGGCCCGTGGCGCATGGCAGTCATGTTGAAACGACCGGTTTTCCTGATGGCCGGGCTGTACCTGGGAGGCAACCGGTACCAGTTGCATTTTGAGCTGCTGGCCGATTTTTCTGCGGTGGAGCGCGGCCAGCGCGACGGTGCAATTCAGGCTGCCGTACAGCGTTATGCTGACAGCCTGTCCCGTTTGTGCCAACTGGCACCCTACAACTGGTTTAATTTTTTCGATTTTTGGCAAAAAAAATGATTCGACGCTTTGGTTTGATCCTGCTGTTGCTGGGGTTTGCGACCAGTGCCCAGGCCGCTTTCGACATTGAGCAACTGATGGCCGAGCTGACCCAGCACAAGGGCGGGCGGGCGCGCTTTGTGGAGAAGCGCCACATCGCCCTGCTCGATAAGCCGGTGCAGTCCAGCGGTGAAATGCTCTACAACCCACCCGACCGGCTCGAAAAGCGCACCTTGCTGCCGAAGGCCGAGACGATGGTGCTCGACAAGGATCAGCTCAGCCTGGAGCGCGACAAGCGCAAGCTGTCGATCAACTTAAGCAGCCGGCCCGAGGCGATCGCCTTTGTTGACAGCATCCGCAGCACGCTGTCGGGCAACCGGCGCACTCTGGAGCGGAACTACACGCTCAATCTGCAGGGCGAAAGTAAGCAATGGGTGCTGACCCTGGTACCCATTGAGCCCGCCATCTCGGCACTGCTGCAACGCATCACCATCAACGGCAGCAAGAGCCAGGTGCGCTACATCGAGTACCTGCAAGTCGATGGTGACCGCTCCGAAATCACCATCGAGCCAATCGACAACCAATGAAGTCGTTGAAGCTGCGGATATTTCTGCTTTGGCTACTGTGCATGCTGGCCGGTAGCGTGGTGGTCTGGAACAGCCGGTTTTCGGCCGACATGTCGTTTTTTTTGCCCTCCAAGCCAAGTGCCGAGCAGCGCGCGCTGGTCGGGCAGTTACAAGATGGCACGGTCTCGCGGCTGTTGATGCTGTCCATCGAGGGTGCCGATGCCGCGCAGCGTGCCTCCGTGTCGCGCGAACTGCGCCAGCGCCTGGCCAACAACCCGGCGTATGTGTCGGTGCAGAATGGCGAGGCTGGTGGGCTCGAAGGCGAGCGCGACGTATTGCTGCGCTACCGCTACCAGCTCAGTCCGTCGGTATCGCCAGATCGCTTTACCGAGGCCGGACTGCGCGCGGCAGTCGCCAACACCATCGACTTGCTGTCGTCACCGGCCGGGCTGATGTTCAAGCCCTACCTGGCGCGCGACCCGACCGGTGAGTTGCTGGAGGTGATTGCCCAATTCAACCCCGGTGCCCAACCGGAAACCCGCGCCGGTGTCTGGGCTTCGCGCAACGGCGAGCGGGCCATGCTGCTGGCGCAAACTCGCGCCCAGGGCTCAGACACGGATGGTCAGGCGGCGGTGATTGCCGACTTGCAGCAGGTGTTTGCGCAGGTGCTGTCGGCGCAACACCGCAGCGGCATGACTCTGCAGATTTCGGGCCCGGGCAAGTTTGCGGTGCAGGCGCGTGAAACCATCCAGGCCGAGGTGTCGCGCCTGTTTTTCGTCAGCATGGCGGGAATTGTGGGTGTGCTGCTGTGGGTGTACCGCTCGCCACGGTTGCTGGCACTGGGCTTGCTGCCGATGCTCAGCGGTGCCCTGGCCGGGGTGGCGGTGGTGAGTCTGGTGCATGGCACGGTGTTTGGCATCACCGTGGGGTTTGGCTCAGCGCTGATCGGCGAGGCGGTTGACTATGCCATCTATTTCTTTGTGCAGTCCGGGCGCATGGGGCTGGACAACTGGCGTCGGGTGTTCTGGCCAACAGTGCGCTTGGGTGTGCTGACCTCGGCGCTGGGCTTTGGTGCACTGCTTTTCTCGGGCTTTCCGGGTTTGTCGCAATTGGGTTTGTACGCCCTCTCCGGGGTGGTGACCGCTGCGCTGGTGACCCGCTTTGTGCTGCCCACCCTGGCCGGCGCGCAATTTTGCGTGCCCGCGCCGCGCCCGTGGGTCCATCGCGTGCTGACTGGGCTGGTGCATGCGCACCGCCTGCGTGCCCTGGTGGGGCTACTGGCGCTGCTGGCCGGCGGCTATTTGTGGCAGCAACGCGCCAGCTTGTGGGATGCCAACCTGTCTGCGCTGTCCACCGTGAGCCAGGCTGAGGCCGCCGCCGACTCACGCATGCGCGCCGATCTGGCGGCACCCGATGCACGCTATCTGGTGACCATCGGTGCGGCAGACCAAGAAAGCGCCTTGCAGGCGGCCGAGCGGGCCGGCGCGCAGCTTGATCGGTTGGTGGAGCAAGGTGTAATCGGCGGCTACGACAGCCCGGCACGCTTTCTACCCAGCACCTTGCTGCAAACCCGGCGTTTGGTCAGCCTGCCCGTGGCAGACGTGTTGCAGACCCGGCTGCGCGCGGCGCTGATCGATTCACCACTGGGCGCTGACAAGCTGGCGCCCTTTGTCGCCGATGTGCAGGCCGCGCGCAGCGCCGGTGTGATGCGGCGCGCCGACCTGAACGGCAGCGCGCTGGCGCTGGTGGTGGACTCGATGCTGATGCCGGTGCACTCGGGCGGCTGGACGGTGATGATGCCGTTGCGCCCGGCCGCAAATGCGCCCGATGCCGATATCCCCCCGGAAAAGCTACGCACTGCGCTAGCGGGTAGCGGTGCGCTGTTTGTTGACCTGAAAGCCGAGTTTGACGCGCTGTACAGCGGCTACATGGACCAGGCGGTGCGTCTGTCGCTGGCCGGTTTTCTGGCGATTGTGGTGTTGCTGGCGCTGACGCTACGCTCCAGAGCGCGCCTGTTGCGCGTCCTGCTGGCGCTGGTGTTGACGGTGCTGGGGGTGATTGCACTGTTGCACCTGGCAGGCGTGCGCCTGCACCTGCTGCACTTGGTGGGCATGCTGCTGATTGTGGCTGTGGGCTCCAATTACGCGCTGTTTTTTGATCGCGCTGCAGGCGGTGAGCCGCTGGATGCGGCCACCCTGCTGTCGATCGCGGTGGCGACGCTGACCACGGCCATCGGCTTTGGCGCCCTGGCCCTGTCAAGCGTGCCGGTGCTGCAAGCCATTGGTGTGACAGTCGGGCCGGGCGCGGTGCTGGCCTTGCTGCTGTCGGCGGTGCTGGTGTATCCGGCGGGGGGAAGATGCCCCCAAAAGTAATAGCTGACTGCGCAATGGCATCAAGGGCTGGAGGCTATTTTTGTCTGTTTCCACAGGCTGAAGTCCTGGTTTCAAGTGCCTTCTACCGCTGTGGCGCCAACACGCTGCTGGTGATGCTGCCCGGCGCGCTCATGACACCGCAGCACACGCTGCAGGCCGGACTGTTTGAAGCGGTGGCACAGCGCGATCTGGCGCTGGACCTGATCGTGCCAGATTTGCACGCACTGGAGGGTTGCAACCGCGCGGCGCTGCACACCCTGGAGGCCGACATTCTGGCGCCAGCGCGTGCGCTCTACCAGCACGTGTGGCTGGGCGGCATCTCGCGCGGTGGCCAGTTGGCCTTATCCTGCTTGGCTGAGCAAACTGCGCAAGTCGATGGCTTGTGCTTGCTTGCGCCTTATGCAGGCAGTCGGCTCACCACCAATGCCATTCGGCGCGGCGGTGGCATTGATGCCTGGCAAGCCAGCGCCGAGCAATTGCAGGACCCGGAGTTCCGGCTTTGGCAGTGGCTCAAGCGCCCCGACATTCAGGGGCCGGTCTTTATGGGTTATGGTGTGCAGGACCGATTTGCCGACGGCATGGCCTGGCTGGCAGAACGCTTGCCAACGGCCAGCCACTGCACGCTGCCGGGCGGCCATGACTGGGCGGTCTGGCGGCAGTTGTGGGGACATTTTCTTGACCTGGGTTTCTTTGCCCGACTGCCATGACGCGGCGCTGGACCAGCACCCCGATCCTGAAAGCGACAGCCGCGGTGCATGCCGCCGCTGCATTGAGCACGCTTGCCGTGCCAACGGCCTGGCCTTGGACTCTTGCTGCAGTACTGGGCAATCACGCAGCGTTGACGCTGGCGGGCTTGCTACCGCGCTCCACCTTGCTCGGCCCCAATCTCACTCGCCTGCCGACTACGGCACTGACCCACCATCAGGTGGCGCTGACCCTCGACGACGGGCCTGACCCACAAGTCACACCGCGTGTGCTCGATCTGCTCGATACCGGCGCTGCCAAGGCGAATTTTTTTTGCATCGGCTGGCGTGCCCGACAACACCCAGCGCTGTGCCGCGAAATCGTGGCGCGTGGTCACCGGGTAGAAAATCATGGCGACGCGCATTCCAACGCATTTTCGCTGTTTGGCCCGGCGCGTATGCACGCCGACATTTCTGCGGCACAAGCCACGCTGAGCGACATCACCGGCCAGGCTCCACTGTTTTTTCGACCGACCGCCGGGCTGCGCAATCCGTTTCTGCAACCCGTGCTGACGCAACTTGAACTGCGTCTGGTCAGTTGGACCCGCCGTGCCTATGACACCCGCGAGGGCCGGGCGCAGCGAGTGCTGCAGCGGCTATCCCATGGTCTTGCGGCCGGCGACATCCTGCTAATGCACGACGGCCACGGCGCGCGCGCACCCGATGGGCAGCCCGTGATTCTGACCGCCTTGCCCCTGTTGCTGCAGGCATTTGCCCTGCAAGGACTACAACCCGTGACCCTGAAAGATGCATTGACATGACGGCCAACTTCATGCCCGCCTTGCTGGACCTGGCGAGCCAGCCTTTTCTGGCCAGCGGCCGCTTCGCCTACCACTACGCCCGAGGCAAGCTTGGCGGCGACTGCATTTTTCGCGAGCTGCTCAAGCGAGGTATCTTCCCGCCACAGGGGCATTTTTTGGACCTGGGTTGTGGCCAAGGCAGCTTGTTTGCCTGGTTGCTGGCGGCACGCCGCCTATACGAACAAGGCCAATGGCCGGCCGACTGGCCCGCTGCACCGCAGCCCTTGAGCTTGCGTGGCGTTGAGCTGATGCAAAACGATGTGGATCGCGCCGCGCTGGCCTTTGCTGCCAAGCACCCGCTGGTGCGGATTGAGCAGGGCGACATGAACCGGGTTGACTTTGGCCGACCCGATGTCATCACCATCCTGGATGCGCTGCATTATTTTGACCATGGGCAACAGCAGCGGGTGCTGCAGCGCATCCATGCCGCACTTCCCCCGGGCGGCCTGTTTTTGACGCGCATTGGCGACGCCAGCGCTGGCCTGCCATTTCATGTGTCAAACTGGGTGGACCATGTGGTGACTTTTCTGCGCGGGCACCGCTTGTCACGCTTGTATTGCCGCAGCCTGGGGGACTGGCAACAACTGCTGCACGATATCGGATTTGATGTGCAGAGCAACACCATGACCGAGGGCAAGCCTTTTGCCAACGTCATGCTGGTGTGCCGGGTGCGGGTTTGATGTTTAACTCACCAAGCCCAGTCGATGTCGGCCACCCAGTCTTTGCAGAGCTGCATTGACTATGACCCATCGACTCAAACTTGCAGCGGCGGTTGGTATATCACTTGGCACCTGTTGGAAATTCCGATCTGACGCAAACCCCCCGTTCTGCTATTTTTACTGTAGTGTTAATGCTATACTGGACGTGTCTTAGGAGAGATTGTTGTCGATATGTCGAGGTTTTTTTTCACCAACCCCAAGCCTGACTACCGACTACCTGCTGCCCCCATGGATAGATGACTGGCTCACCCAGGATCATCTGGCGCGCTTCGTTGTGGAAGTCATCGACGCACTCGATTTCTCCAATCTGAGCCGTCAATATGCCGGTTGCGGCTCCAAGGAACAACACCTCAAAGCAGACTCTTTGGTGCTGTACGACCTCTCGTCGAGTTGCTTTGAGGGCTCGCACTGCCCCCTTGGTCAAGTTGGGCGTCAATCGTGACCGCAAGCAAGGCATCTCGCAGGTCAACTACGGGTTGCTCACCGATGACCGGGGTTGCCCGGTGGCGGTCCCGGTGCACGCAGGTAACACCTCCGACGGCACCACGTTCATGCCAGAGGAAACACGATTGCGTGAGGAGTTTGGCATCAGGCGCTTGGGTGTTGGTGGGGAATCGGGGCATGATCTCGCAAATGGCCGTTGATGAGATGAGCAAGGGCGCGGATGCGCTCATACATTTTTTTGCGCATGCTGGCCTACTATGTGGAGTGGCACATGCGTCAGGTTTGGCGTGAACTCATGTATGCCGATGAGCGATGCGGATCAAGCCGCCACGCTTGAGCGTAACTCGGTGGCACCGGCCACACTCGGATGCGGCGATGAAGAAGGTCCTCAGCCTCACTTTCGAGGATGGCTCGCCGGTGCCCAGTTTTCAGTCCTTGATGGACACTTTGCAAACCATGATGCGCAATTGCTGTCGCACGCCAGGCGGTGCGCCAGATGCCGCCACTTTTGAGATCATCACAACGCCCAACCACATACCAAAACGCGCACTCGAAACGATCACTCAGATCAAACCGCAGACAGCACGCGGAACCAAAATTAATGCGGGTTTCAATCAGGAAACGAGGTTTTTTTGGGGGGGAGAGCTTCAGCTAAAGCCTCGACACGGCAAAGTCATTGACAGGTTCCGTGACTGGATTGGCAATGGAATTTTCAACCCTGCGGCTGGTAGAAAACCGACCGGCCGACACGGAGAACATGTTACTTTCCAGTCAAGATAAGGTGATTCTTAGGGAGGTACAATCCTCAGTCTCTGACATTTTTGTTCGGGTCC
>DAOSLL010000010.1:0-18151 GCA_035368905.1 Rhodoferax sp. | reverse complement strand
AGGTCGCTTGAAAAGCAGTCGTGTCGGCTGCGGGAATGCCTGGAGCAGGTGGTTTGCAGCCTGGGTGAGCGCTTGCTGGCAGGCCGCGTCGTGGTACAGATCGACTGCGCAGCAGATTTGCTTGCAGCGGGCAGCACCGAGGACTGGTCAAGCATCTTCAGCAACCTGCTTGGCAACTCCCTCAAGCATGGGTTCAAGGGGCGCGAGCAGGGTCGGATAGCTGTCGAAGTCAGGCACGACGCAAAGGGCTTGCGGGTCAGTTACAGCGATGACGGCATTGGGCTGGCAGCCCAGTCACTGGTGCGCATCTTCGACCCCTTTTTCACCACCGACCTCCAGCATGGCATGGGACTCGGGATGCATCTTGTGTACAACCTCATTACCCACCGCCTTGGTGGCAACATCACCTGCGCGAGCACGCACGGATGCGGCGTGCAGGTGCAGATTGAGGTGCCTTCCTGAACACGCCCGACGCGTTCTCCGGGCGGTGCGCCAGCCTGACGATCAGGTGTTTTACCTGAGCGCCTCAGGTATTGACCCGATTGGCTTTCTGCTGGCCGGTGGCTACGATGAAAAGTATCCAGCCGCATATGGATCAAGGAGATTGCCCAAATGGAAACATCAGTTGCACCCTTTCGCGAAGCATTGGAATCTTTGGATCGGATCAAGGCAGACAACATCTTTCAGCAGGTGCTTGTGAAACGAACACCGATTGAGGCGGTCGAGCAGGTGGTGGTGCCCGCACTTGAGCAAATCGGTGCCGCCTGGCATGCCGGTGAGGTGGCTTTGTCGCAGGTCTACATGAGTGGACGCTTCTGCGAAGAACTGGTTGACAAGACGCTGCCACCGAGTGACCCGGATCGCAAACATCAGCCCCGTTCAGCCATCGTGGTGCTGAGCGACTACCACGATCTTGGCAAAAGAATGGTGTATTCGGTCATGCGCGCCAGTGGTTTTGAGTTGTTTGACTACGGGCGCATGGATGTCGACGCGCTGGTCAAGCGCGCTGTCTCGGACAAGATTCGGGTGCTGATGATCTCTGTTTTGATGCTGCCGTCGGCCCTGAAGGTGCGCGAAGTGTGTTCAGCGCTGAAAAAAAATGGCGCTGATGTCAAGGTGATTGTGGGCGGTGCGCCTTTTTTGTTCGACAGCGAACTCTGGAAAGAAGTTGGTGCCGATGCCATGGGCAGCAGCGCGTCGCAGGCGGTAACGATAGTTGAGCGCATGATGGGAGAACTGCAATGACATCTGCAACCATGACCTCCATGCAGCGGGTTCTGACCACCTTGGGTCACCAGGAGCCTGACCAGGTACCCTTGTTTCTGCTGACAACCATGCACGGTGCCAAAGAACTCGGGATGTCCATCGAACAGTACTTTTCCAAAGCCGAACATGTGGCGCAAGGGCAAATGTTATTGCTTGAAAAATACCGGGGCGATTGTGTCTATCCGTTTTTTCATGCGTCGATTGAAACCGAGGCCTGGGGCGGAACCACCCTGTTCTCGCCAGAGGGTCCCCCGGTATGTGGTGACCCCATCATCACCCGACCCACGGACATAGAAACCCTTTCTTCACCCAGGGTTGCGGACTCGCCAGCGTTGCAAAAGGTTCTGGCCACCATTCGCGAGCTCAAACAACAGGTGGCAGACACCGTGCCCATCATTGGCGTGGCGATCTCGCCGTTCTCGCTGCCGGTCATGCAAATGGGCTTTCATTCTTATATTGAGCTGATGCACGAACAGCCCACCTTGTTTGACAGGCTGATGCAACTCAATGAGGAATTCACCGTGGAATGGGCCAACGCCCAGTTGGAAGCGGGTGCCACGGCGATTTGTTACTTTGACCCGGTGTCGTCTACCACCAGCGTTCCACGCGGGCTGTATCTCAAGACCGGCCAACAGGTGGCAAAGCGTACGCTGGCCAGAATCAAAGGCCCCACCGCCACCCATCTGGCCTCCGGGCGTGGTCTTTCCATCGTGTCGGATATTGCTGACACCGGCACTGCAGTGGTTGGGGTCAGTGCCCTCGAAGATCTGGCTGAACTCAAAAAAGCGGCTGCTGGGCGGGTCACGCTGCTGGGCAATCTCAATGGCGTGGAAATGCGGCGCTGGACACCGCAGCAGGCCGAGCTGGAAGTCAAGCGTGCAATTGCAAAAGCCGGGCGTGGTGGCGGGTTTGTGCTGGCCGACAACCATGGCGAAATCCCCTGGCAAGTGCCTGAGGCTGTGCTGCTGGCCATCCGCGATGCGGTGGCACGCTGGGGCCGGTATCCACTGACCTGGGCAGCAGACTGGAAAGACTAGCCGCCACTCACCAGTGAGCGTGTTATGGCCAAGCTCTGTATCTTTGGATGCCGGAATTTTCAGATGGAGGTGCAAGCCTGCCTTGCGGCTGAGGCTTGGCCGGATGTCGTTTCGCGGGCTTTCCCCGCACGTTGTGGGCGACCACCGGTGCAGTGGGAAGAGCTTCGCGGTCTTCTGCCCGACGATTGTTCGGATGTGCTGATTTTGGGTCGTGCCTGCCTTGCCGCGCTGGGCGACCCGCCCGCAGACTTTCCGGCCACACGGGTACTGGTTCAGCAGCAGTGTTTCCATCTGCTAGAGGGTGCCACATGGGTGGATCAGGCGATCGCCGATGGTGACTACCTGATGAGTCCAGGCTGGCTGCAAAACTGGCGAACACATGTGGCCAACCTGGGCTTTGCCGACGACACCGCAGCAGCATTTTTTCAGGACTTTGCAAAGCGTCTGGTTTTGCTCGACACCGGCACCGACGACAAAGCGACTGGTCAACTGGTGCAGATGCAGGTGGTCGTCGGTTTGCCGGTTCACCGCATAGGGGTTGGGCTCGATCATCTGCGCTTGTTCCTGCATCGACTGGTGCTGGAATGGCGGCTCGCTCAAGCCCAGAGGCTGATAAAGCAGCAAGTCAAAGATCACGCGCGCGAACTGGCTGACCACATGACCGCGATGGACCTGTTGGCACGGATGACCAAATCTCGCACCGAACCTGAGGTCATCGGTGCCATTGAAGACCTGTTTCGCATGCTGTTTGCGCCAGCCGTCTGGTACTACATTTCAGCCGAACCAACGCAAGGGGCAGGCTTTCATGATGTGCCCGCCGAGATCGCAGAGCAGGTTCGGGCATTGAAGGCGGCTTATGGGTGGACCTGTTCTGGCGAGGGATTTTTGCTGCGGGTGGCGCGCGATGAGCATGTGTTTGGCCATATTGCAGTGGATGGCCTGGCCTTCCCCCAACACCGTCAGCGCTACCTCAATCTGGCCCTGGCCATGACCGACATGATGGCGCTGGCGATTGAAAACGCCAGAACCCACAAGCGGCTGGTCGAAGCCGAAAAAATGGCCTCGCTGGGGGTGATGGTGGCCGGTGTGGCCCACGAAATCAACACGCCAGTGGGTGTCGGGGTGCTGGCTGCGTCCACCATGCAGTCGCGCACCCAGTGGCTGTCGCAAAGCTTTTCAGAGCGGCGCATGACGCAATCAGACCTGCAAGGCTATCTGAAGGATTCGCAGGCCCAGTCGTCGTTGATCCTTTCCAATCTGGAGCGCATCGGGCTGTTGATTGACAAGTTTCGCCAGGTGGCTGTCAATGGTTTGCCGCAGACGAAAAGTCGCTTTCGGGTCAAAAGTTGCATCAACGAGGTGATCCACAGTTTTGGTGATCGCATGCCACCCGAACGTATCCGGGTCAAGCTGGTTTGCGACGATGCTTTGGAGCTTGAGAGTTACCCAGGTGACTGGACCAGCATATTCACCAACCTGATATCCAACTCGCTGCAGCACGGCTTCGCGGGGCGTGACCTGGGGTGTATTCAAGTGCAAATTGCGCAATTGAACGCCCAGCTTTCCATCATTTACTCGGACGACGGCAATGGACTCACGCCTGAAGCGCAAGTGCGCATTTTTGACCCATTTTTTACCACCGACATGCAAAATGGCATCGGTTTGGGCATGCACCTCGTCTATAACCTGATCACCCAGCGCCTGGGTGGACGTATAGTCGTTGAGGGCAGCCCCGGTGCGGGGGTGTGTTTTCACATTGAGGTCCCCAATCACGATGGTCCAAGAGAAATGCAATGACTGAATCTGACACCTTTGCCGACCTGTTTGCACCTGAACCAGAGTCTGTAGCGGCACCCGAAGGTTGCGCTGCATCGGCCTGGAAAGTGCTGCTGGTGGACGACGAAAAAGATATCCATGCCGTCCTGAACCTGGCACTCAGGGACATGCGGGTCGAAGGTAAGCCGCTTGAGTTGCTGGACGCACACTCGGCTACTGAGGCCAAACAAGTATTGGCAGACCATCCGGACATCTCTTTGATATTGCTGGATGTGGTGATGGAGTCCGAGCTGGCTGGCCTGAATCTGGTGCGCCATATTCGTCGTGACATCTGCAACCGCATGGTTCAGATTGTTCTGGTCACCGGGCAGCCCGGCTATGCGCCGCAGCGCGAGGTGGTGACAGACTATGAGATTGACGGCTATCGCCTGAAATCCGAGCTGACTGCCGACAAGATCTTTGTCTCGGTATACGTCGCGCTGCGCACCTACAAGGCGCTGCGCGAATCTGAATTGCAGCGCCAGCAGGTCGAGTCGATGGCGCAGGTGCTCAGCGAGAAAGAGCAACGCCTGCGTTCTGTGGTTAATACGGCACCAGATGCCATCATTCAGGCCAACGCGCAAGGTACGGTGATCGGGTGGAATGAGGGTGCCAGCCATCTGTTCGGGTACAGCAGTGACGAGATGCTGGGCCAGTCGATCAACCGATTGATGCCTGAACGGCTCAACCATGTTCACGACCTGGCCATGGGCCGCTTGCGTGCTGGTGCGCCACCCCACTTGCTGGGCAAGGCGCTTGAGTTGGTCGGGCTGCGAAAGGATGGCAGTGAATTTCCCATCGAGCTGGTGCTGGGTTCATGGGCGACTGTGAATGGCCCGCACTACAGTGCTGTCATTCGGGACATCAGCGAGAGAAAGCGCAGCGAGTCAGGGCTGCGTCTTGCCGCCAGCGTTTATGCCAACAGTTACGAAGGCATCATCATTACCGATCCCGACAAGACCATTGTGGATGTGAACCCGGCTTTCACGCGCATCACAGGCTATTCGCGTGATGAAGTGCTTGGACGGACACCCAAACTGCTATCGTCTGGCAAGCACGACGCCGCTTTCTACAAGCAGATGTGGTCTTCCATCGCCGAGCATGACTTTTGGCAAGGTGAGATCTGCAACCGGCGCAGCAACGCCGAGTTGTACACCGAGATACTGTCTCTTTCAGTGATTCGGGACAGTGCAGGCAAGTTGCAGCATTACATCGGCGTCTTCTCGGACATCAGCCTGCTCAAGGCGCACGAGGAAGAGTTGTATCGCATCGCGCACTTTGACATGCTGACCGGGGTTCCCAATCGCCGACTTCTGCTGGACCGTTTGAGTCAAGCACTTTTGCGCACCCGGCGAACCGGTCGGTCGGTGGCCGTCTGTTACATGGATCTGGATGGGTTCAAGCTTGTCAATGACCGGTTTGGACATGATGGCGGCGACAAACTGCTGGTGGAAATGACCAAACGTCTGAGAATGGTCTTGCGAACGGACGATACCTTGGGGCGACTCGGCGGTGACGAGTTTGTTCTGCTGCTGACCGATCTGGCTGACCCGCAAGAAAGTCAGTTGGCGCTGGACCGGGTACTGGAAATCATCAAGGAGCCAATAGAAATAGCCGGGCAGTTGGTGGTGGTGTCGGCCAGTGTCGGTGTGACGGTTTATCCGGCCGACGAAGCTGATGCCGATGTCTTGCTGCGTCACGCCGACCAGGCCATGTACCTGGCCAAGGAGACTGGCAAGAACAGCTACCATTACTTTGACCCGCTGCACGACCGTCAAGTCCAGACGCAGCGGCATTACATGCAACGATTGCGCGAGGCATTGGACCATGACGAGTTTGTGCTGTTCTTTCAGCCCAAGGCAAATCTGCGCAACGGCGATATCGTGGGCTTTGAGGCGCTGATTCGTTGGCAGCATCCGCAAAGAGGCTTGCTTGCTCCTGCCGAGTTTCTGCACTTCATGGATGGCAGCGAACTCGAAGTGCTGGTGGGCGAATGGGTTATTGACACCGTGCTCAGGCAATTGGCGCTTTGGAGCAGAGCTGGAATTGACAGCAGGGTGAGTGCCAACGTCAGTGCAGATCATCTGCTGCGTGACAATTTTGCGCAGCGGTTGCGCCTGATCCTGGAGCGCTACCCTGAAGTGGCACCGGAGCGGCTGGAGCTTGAAATTCTTGAAACAGCGGCTCTTGCCGATATGAAAAGAGCGGTCGAAACCATCACCCAGTGCCGCAACCTCGGGGTGCAGTTTGCGCTGGATGACTTTGGTACAGGCTATTCCTCGCTGACCTATTTTCTCAACCTGCCGGTGCAACTGCTCAAGATTGACCAGAGTTTTGTGCGCATGATGCTCGAAGACCCGGGCGGCCTGGGCATTGTGGAGAGTGTGGTGCGTTTGGCGCAGGCCTTTAACCGCCCGGTGATCGCCGAAGGCGTTGAGACCCTGGAACATGGTTCCATGCTGCTGTATTTTGGCTGCTATTTGGCGCAAGGTTATGGCATCTCCCGGCCTATGCCAGCAGATCAGGTTGGCCCCTGGTTGCAGGCATGGAAAGCAGATCAGTCCTGGCGGCGTATGGTTACCCCAGCCGTGGATCAGGATGTCACCTTGCAGGTGGCCGCCCAAAGCCATCGAGCCTGGGTGGACAAAGTGACCCGGCAAGTAACACAACTCGATGGCGACTCAATCATTGAGGCCGATAGCAGTATCTGCAGTTTTGGACGCTGGTACCGAGGCAGCGGTGTGACCCGTTATGGCAGCGCCCCGCAGTACAAGGACATTGCAGCGCATCACGAACGCGGGCATGAGCTGGCTGGCATGGCCTTGACCCTGGCCAAGTCAGGCAAGCGTCGCGAGGCCGATCTGGTCTTGCAGGAGCTTTACGAATCCTGCGACAGCATGGTGGCTTTGCTCAAAAAACTGATTTCCAAGCCAGCCATCTGGCGCTAATTGGTCAGGCAAAAATGAGTTTTCGCTCGACCCCTCAAGGTCAACGACATCGACAAACCCCGAGGATGAACATTGGCGCCCGCAACTCAGCGCACCAAGGGCCGAGCCACCTGCACCAGTCGCCAGTCCTTCACCTGCCGCAGCAGCACCGGCACCACCATGCCCACGCCAATCAGCGTGGCGCTCAGGCTCGGGGCCACCATCAACAGTGCGGCGCTGATGCACAGCGCTTGCTCCCAGCGCTTCATTTCAACCAGGAAAAACTTGGAGAAGGCCATCGCCAAAAAGGTGATGCCCAGCACGCAGCCGACAAAGGTGACGGTAAAGTCATACCAGGTAAAGCCCTTGGCCACCAGGATCAACGAGGGTGAAAAGACAAACACAAAGGGCACCAGGGCCTTGGCAATGCCGAGCCGAAACGCGGTGTTGCCAGTCTTGAACGGGTCGCTTCCCGCCATGCCTGCTGCCGCGTAGGCGGCCAGCGCCACGGGTGGCGTGATGTCGGCCAGCACACCGTAATAAAACACAAAAAAGTGCGCCACCAGCGGCTCCACCCCCAGTTGCACCAGCGTGGGAGCTGCCACCGTCACCATGATGATGTAGTTGGCGGTGGTGGGAATGCCCGCGCCCATCAAAATGCACACCGCCGCCGTCATCACCAGCGCCGCCAGCAGCGTGAGCGACTGGAAGGCGATCAGATAGCTCGGCACGACCATGCTCAGCGCGTTGGCTATTGCTGTGGCGGCACCGGTGATGATGAAGCTGATCTTGAAGCCCACCCCGGTGAGCGTGACCACACCAATCACAATGCCCACCGTGGCGGCTGCGGCACCCACGGCCAGCGCGTATTTGGCACCGGTTTCAAACGCCTCCACCAGCACCGATAGTTCAATGCGACCCCGAATGCGCGCCAGCCGCATGCTGACCAGTGTGACGGCCACCGCCACACCAAAGATGCCCAGTTTGACCATCTCGTCAAAGTTGGTAAAGGCCACCAACATCAGCGCCAGGTGCATCACCACCATCAGCAGCCAATTTTTGGCGGTGTTGCCCTGCACCTGGGTGGTGACGCCCACAATGGCACTCGACGTGATGCCGACAAACGCCGCCAGATACGGCGTGCGCCCGCTGACCAGAATGCTGATCAGCAAAAACAGCGGAATCAGCGTTGGCCAGCGCATCTTCAGGCTTTGCCGCAGCTTGGGCATTTCTTCCTCGGTCAGGCCACGCAAACCGTAGCGCTTGGCCTCAAAGTGCACCTGCATGAATACGCCAAAAAAGTGCATGAAAGCCGGCACGATCGCGGCGGTGATGATGGTCTGATACGGCAAACCCAAAAATTCGATCATCAAAAACGCCGCCGCGCCCAGCACCGGTGGCGTGATCTGCCCGCCGGTAGAGGCGGCCGCTTCAACGGCACCGGCAAATTCACGCTTGTAGCCGACGCGAATCATCGCTGGAATGGTCAGCGACCCCACGGTGACCGCATTGGCCACCGAGGAACCCGACAACATGCCAAACATGGCCGAACCAAACACGCTGACCTTGGCCGGGCCACCGGCGTAGCGCCCGGCAATGCTCGATGCAATGTCCAGAAACAGTTGCCCCAGCCCGATGCGCGTGGCCATCACGCCAAACAGCACAAAATGAAACACATAGGTGGCCACCACGCCCACGGCCACGCCATAAATGCCCTGGCTGGTGAGGTACTGGTGGTTGATGAACTGGCTCCAGCTCGAACCGGCGTGCTGCAGCAAGCCCGGAAAATACTGGCCAAACAGTGAGTAAAAAGTAAAGCCCAGCGCAATGACGGGCAGCGGCCAGCCCATGCTGCGCCGGGTGGCCTCCAGCAACGCCACAAACAACACCGTGCCAAACACCACATCTTCAGTGTCGGGGTTGCCGACACGAAAAGCCAGGTCTTCAAAGGTGTAGGGGATGTACAGCACTGCAATTGCCACACCAATGCCGAGCAGCCAGTCGTACACCGGTATGCCGCCGGGTGAGGCCAGACTGTGGCGCACCGCGCGGTTTTCAGTTGCCTTGCTGCCGGAAAACACCAAAAAGATCAAGCCCAGCACAAACGCCAGATGCACACCACGGTGCGTGGTTTCACGCAGCAGGCCAAAACCAGCCGTGTAGTAATGAAAAACGCTCAGCGTGATCAGCAGCCACTTGATCAGCACCGTGCCCGGTGGCACCGAGGGGCGAAAGCGCATCTCGGGGTCAAACTTTTCCTCCAGCGCCAGCAGTTGTTTGTCGTCTGGCAAGGTGATGGGAATGGTGCTCATAGGTGGAAGGCTTCGGGGTTTACCAACAAAAACGGGCGGTGGTACCGCCCGTCAAACCATGCGCCAGATCAGGGCCTGTGTCAGGCGGTGTCTGGCGGGACAGTCAAGCGTGGCCTATTTCAGCACGCCAGCTTCTTTGTAGAACTTCTCGGCACCTGGGTGGTAGGGGATGCCGACACCTTGCACGGCGTTTTGCAGCGTGATGTACTTGCCCTTGGCGTGACCGGCAGCGAGCGACTTCTGAGCGGCATCGCTGTACAGCGCCTTGGTGATCTGATAGACGGTGTTGGCATCAACCTTGTCGCTGGTGACCAACTGCGCGCCCACCGCCAGGGTTTTGACCGCAGCCACGCCCTTGTAGGTGTCAGCCGGGATCGAATCCACCGCAAAGAAGCTGCTGGATTTGCGCAGGCTGTCAGCGGCAGCGCCGTCAATCGGCAGCAACTCAATGCCCCCGCCAGCGGTGGCCAACTCGGCAATGGCACCAGCAGGTGCACCGCCGGTGAAGAAGAAGGCATCAAGCGCGCCGTCTTTCATCTTGTCGCCAGCCTGGTTGGGCTTGATGTACTCGGGTTTGATGTCGGACTCTTTGATGCCATAAGCGGCCAGCACCAGGCGGGCGTTGATCAGCGTGCCCGAACCGGGCTCATCGAGTGCCACGCGCTTGCCCTTGAGATCGGCAATGCTCTTGAAACCCGCGCCTTTTTTCACCACCACGTGAATGCTCTCGGGGTACAGGTTGGCAATCATGCGCAGGCCAGCCACCTTGGGCTTGCCCTCAAAAATGCCAGTGCCGGTTTGCGCCCACGTGGCCACGTCGGACTGGCTGAAACCCGCTTCCATCGCGCCACCGGCAATGCCGTTGACATTGCCCAGTGAACCATTGCTGGCCTGCGCGGTGGCGATGATCTTGCCGGGTTGTGACACCGCGTTGGCGATCATGCCGCCCACCGGGTAATAAGTGCCGGCCGTGCCGCCGGTGCCAATGCGGAAAAACTGCTGGGCGCTGGCGGTGCCAACGAGTGCCACAGATGCCACCATGGCAGCGGCAAAGAGTTTGAGCTTCATGAAAATCTCCTGGTGGTGAGTGATAAAACCTGAAAACAGGCGGTTTCTAACGACTGTGGGAGTGTACTCTGCACTGTCAGCAGGCTGACAGCCTGCCAGCTTGACGCTGCAGTCGGCCAAAGCCGGTTTGCCGCTGTTTCGTTATTACAAAAATGATAGCTTGTAGCGCATATAGGATAAGGGCTGGAGGCCTATTTTGTTGCAAGTCAGTGGCTGCATTTGATGTCCACCCACAGGCGCAGCCCCGGTCGAAATCGGTCAGACAGACCGGGCCGGCGCGCCTGCAGCGCAAGGGCCTCGTCAAGCGCCAAGCGCCAATGCAATGCGCCGGTTGGCAAGGCCCAGCATGCCTGCAGCAGGGGCACGGTGTGCTGCGTCAAGCTGACTAGATTCACTGGCACCGTCAACACCCATTCGCTGGGATCACTTTGGGCCGCGCTGGCGTAGATTGATGCTCCAGCGGAACCCTTCCACCCAACACAGCTTCAGCCTGGCCTGGCGCGAACTCAGGCGGCAAGTTGGACGACCGATAGTTCGCGGATTCTGGCCGGGGAAATCTCCAGCCCGTTGGGTCAGCACAGCGCGCCTGCATCAACAAAAAAACGCTGGAAATATGCCGGGTCTCGCAGCTCGTCCAATCGCGGCCCCGCATGACTTGCCAAGTAGGCATCCGCATCAAACACCCCTTGTGTGTGATCCGAGAAGTCAATCTCCAGCATGAATGGGGCAGTCAGGCGGGCGTTAAGGATGTGGTCGGGAATAACACCCCGGTTTGCACCAAGGAGTTGGGATGCACGGCTAGGCGCGAGACGCGCCGTGCAACTGGCTAAACAAGCGTCTCGCAACGACGCTGTGCGCCCAAATCCGCCGGTGCAAATAGGGGAAGTTATTTCTGACCACATCCTAAGCACTTTAATCACGGTCAGCTCCTTGAATCCGATCCAGCGGCTCAAATCGTTGAGCAGGTTGCCAAATGTCTTGCCGTTCCGCTTGGTGTACCGGACACCAGTCCTTGACGATGGCGGCGACTTTGCGAGGCAAATCACCTTCGCTGATGCCGCCAGTGGCAATTTTGACCAAAGCCTCAAATCCCTGGTATGCCACATGAATGTGCGGTGGCGGATGGTCGTCGTGTCACATACGGACGATGACGCCGAAGAAGATGGAGAGGGTTGGCATTGAAATTTCTCCTACTGAGTCATATTGGAAATTAGCTGCTGCCCGAAATGCCAGCCGTTCATTCCCAGTCCATAGATTTCTTTACTGAACTTCACGATCCTGGAACCCTTGTCAGCTAATTCTGCAGCCTTGCCAATCATTTTCTTTCCCTGCTCAAAAACCTGTTTGACGGCGGGCGAACCGGCTTCCACCTCAGCCACGAGGTCTTGAGGGGCGGTAACCAGCTCACCAATTGAATCACTGACGACCTTCTGTACTGGTGCAATCCCTTGTATCTTGTACAGGTGAAGCGCCCGGCGTAGCCCTGCTGTCTGATGTTCCAGCATTTCACGCAAACCTGTAGGCAAAGCGGTTTCCTGCAAGAGCTTTTCTTGCGCTGCCAAGCTGATTCGCAAGGATTCCATAGCTTCCTCGTCAATTTTGTTCTCATCAAACCGACTCAACACCCATGCTGCCCATTGGAGTGCCAGTGGTGTCGCGCGCTTGAGCATTTGGTCTCTATGATTAATCCATCCCGCTGCTAGTTGAGTGGGTGAAAACCCGCTTCGCAGTTGTTTGACACACTCCGTGTACAAATGGTCGGGGGCACCGATTTCTTTGAGTTTTACCTCCATTGCTCGAATTTCAGCCAACACGGCCTGAATCACGTCAAGCACGCATGGTCCGGCCAATGGGGGTCAGAGCCCAATTTCGCGGGGGCGCTGTCGCCTTGGCTGGCCGAGTGGGGCGAAATTGGGATCCGACCCTCATTGACCTGCGCTGTCGTCGAGTTGGAAATTGGGCTCCGCTCCACAGCGACCTGCGCTGTGGTTAAGCTGGAAATTCGGTTCTGATCCCCTGCGACCTGCATTGAAGCGGAGTTGGAAATTGAAATCCGACCCTCATTGGCCTGCGCTGAGCTTGGATTGGGAATTGGGTTCTGTCCCCCATTTGCCTGATGCGCAGCGGCGGGCGCTGAGGCTGGGTTGGGGTGGTCGGCAGGCGCGATTTCAAAAACCGAAGGTTCATGAGCGCCTGCCGGCCACCCCAACCCGGCCGGTGGTGGCGCAACGCTGGCCCGATGAATTCCTGAATTCATAGCTTCCATCGCTTGCTGCATATAGGCTTGAGCCTGATTTTCCTTCAAATACCGTGCCGCTTTGACATACCACGCCGTCACAAAATCCAGTACCCCAGAACCGTGCAGGTCGTGCATCACCGCGCCAAAGTCGCTCTTCTGCGAGTTTGACTGCTCCTTTTTTCCCACAAACGGTGGATTGCCCAGCACATAGCTGCAGCGCTCAACCGGCAGCAGCTCTGCCCAGTCGAGCGTGAGCGCATTGCCGTGCACCACATGCGGGCTGGTCGTGAGCGGAATGCGGTCAAAGTACAGGCAAACTCTTCGCTGACACGCAGATTCATCTGGTGGTCCACCAGCCACAGTGCCACTTGCGCGATCTGCGCCGGGAATTCCTCGATTTCGATGCCGTAGAACTGGTCCACATCGACACCGATCAGTCCATGCACATCGACACTCTGCTGCCCGGCATGGCCGCTCAAGCGCTGGCTGGCGCGCAACACGGCCAGTTCCAGCAAGCGCAGCTCACGGTAGGCCACCACCAGAAAGTTGCCACAGCCGCAGGCCGGGTCAAAAAATGTCAGGGTGCGCAGCTTTTTATGAAAGTCAAACAGCCGGTTGCGCTGGCCCTTGACGCGCTCAAACTCGGCCCACAGTTCGTCCAGAAACAGCGGCTTGATCAGCTTGAGGATGTTTTCTTCTGACGTGTAGTGCGCGCCCAGGTTGCGCCGGGCGGCGCTGTCCATAATGCTCTGGAACAGGCTGCCAAAAATTGCCGGGCTGATGGCCGACCAGTCCAGCGCACAGGCATCGAGCAGCGCGTCACGCATGGCCGAATCAAAGTCGGTCAGCGGCAGGGCCTCCTGAAACAGTCCGCCATTGACATACGCAAAGGCCGCGAGTTGCTCGTCAAGCTTGGTGCTGCGTTTGTCCTCCGGCGTGTTGAGCACCTGAAACAACTGTGCCAGCCGCGCGCCCAGGTCACTGCCATCGACGGCAGTGCGCTCTTCGACAAAACTGCGCAAGGACTGCGCGGGTTGAAAAATACCGGTGTCGTCGGCAAACAGGCAAAACAGCAGCCGCACCAGCAAGACTTCGAGCGCGTGGCCCGCCGCGACACCCGGCGCGGCTTCCTGCCCATAACCGCTGGCCTTGAGGGCATCGTGCAGGCGGCCCATTTTTTCGGCAGCCAGAAAGTTCACCGGGTCTTGCGGACGGATGACCTGCTGCTTGTAGCTCGCAAGCAAGCCAAAAAGGCCGACATTCTGGTGCAACTCGGCCAGCGGGAATTCAAGCGCTTCGCCACTTGGCAGCTTGTGGACGCGAAAACGCGCAAAGTCGCACACCACGATCAGTTGCGGCAGGTCGCGTTCAGGCAGACCCGGAAAATAACCCAGAGCCTGATCAAAAGCCTGGTTCAGGTCGCGCCCGCGTGATTTGTGCTCCACCAGCAGCATGCCGGGCCAGAACAAATCGACAAAACCCTGGCCGCCACCGTGCTTTTTGACCGCCAGCTCGAAGGTGGCGACGCTTGTCGGTGATGCCAAAAATCTCGAAAAAGCCGATCCAGAACGGCTTGGCCAGGCTGGCTTCATCCGCAGCATCAGCCCAGGTGCGGCTGAAGTTCAGCGCGCGGGATTTGATTTCGTTCCAGGACAGGGGCATGGCAGGCGCGGGTCGTGGTGGGCCTCAGGGGTCAAGATGCCAGGGATCAACCACGGTTAGCCCCTCGATGCCGGTGAAATCGGCTACGTTGCGGGTGACCAGTTCCAGCTTGTGCACCAGGGCGATGGCGGCAATCTGGGCATCTTCCACACTGATGGGGTGGCCGGCGCGGCTGCGAACAGTCACCACCTGCGCGTAGCGAACCGCTGCGGTCTCGTCAAAGGGCAGGCACATGTCAGCGAACTCTGTGTCGAACATGGCGCGCGCGGACTGCGCCAGCGCCAGTTGCCGCTTGCCTGCAGGCATCAGGGCCAAACCCAATTCGATTTCGGCACGGCTGATGGCACTGGTAAACATGGCCGACGTGGGCTGCGCATCCAGCCAGGCGACCACCTGTGGTGCCGGTAGCTGTCGCATGAACTCGGACAGTACGTTGGTATCGAGCAGGCGCATTGGTGTTCAATCTTCGAACGCTTGGGTGCGCGGTGGCTGGCGTTGCGGCAAGGCGAATTCATCGCTGGCCACGTCGGCAAAGCGGCGCAACAAGCGCTGCCCCATGGGGGTGGAGGGCGATGCGCGCGTCAGTGCTTCGCGCAGGATGCGGCGAGCCTCTTCTTCCATGGATACCCCACGCTGGGCGGCCTGTATCCGCAAGGCGGACTTGATCGTGTCATCCACATTTCGAATCGTCAGAACGGCCATGCAACACTCCTGATTTGACTTCAACGCTGTCATTGTCAGCATTGAAGTCAATGCCGTCAAGGCCGTTCCCTGCATCATGCGGGCGTTTGCAGCAGCTCGGCCTTGGCTTCTTGATAACCCGCGTAAAGCTGCGCGTACACCGGGCCGGGTGCGCCGTTTCCCACCGGCTGGCCGTCCAGCAGCGTGACCGGCAGCACTTCCTTGGTGGCTGATGACAGCAAGATTTCGTCGGCAGCCATGACTTCGGCACGCGTCACCCGCCGAAGCTCGAAGGCAATGCCCTGCTTTGCGCAGATTTCTTCAATCAGACCATAGCGAATGCCTTCCAGCACCAGGTTGTCTTTTGGTGTGCCCAGCAGCCGGCCGTCCTTGACCACCCAAACGTTGCAGGCTGCTGCCTCGCTCAGAAAACCATCACGAAACATGATGGTTTCAACCGCCTCCTGGTCAAAACTGATTTGCCGGGCAAACACTGCGCCAAGCAGGCTGGTGCTTTTGATGTGCGCCTTTTCCCAGCGGAAGTCATCCGCAGTGACGCAGACCACGCCCAGGCGGCGCTGCTCACTGCTGGGAGTCGTCATCTTGCTGGTCATGACAAATACCGTGGGCGTGATGTCGGTGGGCATGACGTGGTCGCGCATGGCCACGCCGCGGGTCACCTGGATGTAGATCAGTTGATCAATGTTTTGGCCTGTAGCCCCCGTGGATTGTGCGTAGTCAGCTATTAACCGCATAGCAATCTGGGTCCATTGGGGGCGGCTATACGGGTTGTTCATGCGCAGCTCTTTGAGGCTGCGCTCCAGCCGGGCCATGTGGTTGGCAAAGCAAAACAGGTGGCCTTGATAGACCGGCACCACTTCATAGACACCGTCGCCGAAGATAAAACCCCGGTCCATCACGCTGATTTTGGCGTTCGGCAAGGTGGTGAATTCGCCGTTGAGGTAGCAGGGCAGGGCGGGCAGTGTGGTCATGGCAAAAGGGCGCGTCGGCGGGTTGTTGAGGCGAGTGAGTTTACGCCCCATGGTCAGGTGTCATGGGTGCGGAAATCGGCCGGGCTTGCGGGCACTAGCCCAGCCAGGCCAGCAACTGCCGGGTCACCTCGGGCTTGCCGAGCAGTTGCATGTGATTGGTGCCATAGACGATGAGCTGGCGCTCGGGCGCAAACACCAGTTGTCGGTCGGCTTCATCGTGTTGGCCCAAGGCGCTGTGCAGCGGCACCAGGCCATCGCCGATGAGTCGGTCTGCCAGGCTGCTGCGGCTCGCCATGGTGGTTGCGGCCACGGCAAAGCAGGCAACATCTTGCGGCAGCGGTACCGGCTGGCGACTGTCGGGCTTGCGGCGAAACCGGTCGTGGCCCTGCCAATCGACATCGAGCACATGGCCATAGCGCAAATCTGTCACACCGGCACTGCGCAACTGCCCGAGCTTGGCAAACGGACGGGTGTAGGGCGTGCTGCCCAGCACGACATCGACCCAGTTGCCAGCCCGCTCCAGTGGCGCACCATGATGGGGTGTGCCAAGAAAGACGATGTTTTTCAGGTATTTCGGCCACTGCAGGTTAGCCTGTGTGGCGTAGTGCAGGGCGCTTCGGGTGATCAGGCCGCCCATGCTGTGCACCAGCACGCTCACTTCAGTCAATGGCACCGGCCAGTTGGCCACCAATTGCTCCAGCAGCGTGGCCAGCGCATGGCCGTTTTGCGACACATGCAAGCCGCTGTTGTAGCGCAAATAGACCGGCGTGCAAGCCAACGCCTTGGCCAGTGCGTCGGCATGGTTGACGGTCTGCTCCTCATGCCGGGTGGTCCACTGCAAGTCGTTCATGCACAGCCCGTGGATGACCAGCAGCAGTTTGCCGCTGGCGCTGGCAAGGGCAGGTTGCTGCGGGTCAAGCACTGCGCCTGCGTGGCGCAGTGTCATCGGTGTGGCCAGCGGGTTGCTGCTGGCTTGCAGGCGGTCGCCCATGACCCCGTTCAGGGCCGCGATCACGGCAGTGCGCTCGTCTGACTCGTCCGCTTCACCTTCCAGGCGCTGCAGCAGCGGCTCCAGCCGGGTTAACGCGCTGGCCACGCCCTTGCCAATCAGTTGGGTGACACCGTTTATGCTCTGGTAGATCAGCCCGGTCAGGCCCCAGGTTTTGTCCCGCGTGTCCCCACTGGGTGCGCCAAGTGTGCCCAGGATGGATTGGTGAACCCCTTCCGAGATGGCGGTCACCGCCTGGGTGGCTTCGGTGGCCAGCAGAGCGACACAGCGCAGGTCAGAGGCTTGCAGATGGCGTGGTTTTTTGGGCGGGCGGCTGGCAGTCATGTGATCCATTGTGGTGGTGTGGGCGCTTGCTGCGCCATGGGGAAACCATTGATGGCTGAAGTCAGCCTGATTTGCATTGGTTCAATCTGTGTTCAACCAAGATAAGCCAAAAAAGTAACTGCGCATGGCGGCTTGCAGATGAAAACAAGCGGTCAACCGAGGCAAGCCGGTTCAATGACCGCCGACCAAGTCCGCGCTGCAGGCACCGGCAAGCAGCCCGCACCGTGCGCCTTGAGCCGTGTCAACGGCTCAGGCAGGCGCGGCAGCGGACAGCCTGGTCGGTGCTGGCAGATTGGCCAGCTTATTTTTTGCGCGCTGCAATGGCCAGCTCAGCCGCTTTGACCAGGTCGGCACCGACGGTGGCTTTCCACTTCTCATAAACCGGACGGGTGACCTTGACAAAGGCTTCGCGCTCGGCCGGGCTGAGCTGAGTCACCGTGACCCCCATGGCGGCAATGTCTTTGAACAGCGGCTTGTCGGCTTCCACCAGGCCCTTGCGCGCCAGCACAATTTCCTGCTTGCCGGCATCAAGTGCTGCCTGACGCACCAAAGCCTGGTCGGCCGGGGTCCATGAGTTCCAGATGTCCTTGTTGACGACAAAAATCAGCGGATCTGCCACATAGCCCCAGGCGGTGAGAAACTTCTGACCGACGTTTTGCATCTTGAGCACGGTGAACAGGAACAACGGGTTTTCCTGACCGTCCACGGCCCCGCTGGAGAGTGCCGGTTGTGCATCGGCCCAGCTCATTTGGGTCGGGTTGGCCCCCATGGCACTGAACATGTCAGAGTAGATGGGTGAGCCGACGACCCGGATTTTCA
>DAOSLL010000009.1:0-18715 GCA_035368905.1 Rhodoferax sp. | reverse complement strand
AAGGCGTTGGTGTGCAGGCTGTTGCAGTTGTCGTAAATGGCGATCAGCGCCTGCAAGGTGGTGCGGATGTCGTTGAACTGGATTTCCTGCGCGTGCAGGCTGCGGCCACTGGTCTGGATGTGGTATTTGAGCTTCTGGCTGCGCTCGTTGGCGCCGTATTTCTCTTTCATCGCCACCGCCCAGATGCGCCGCGCCACGCGGCCCATGACGGTGTACTCGGGGTCCATGCCGTTGCTGAAGAAGAAGCTCAGGTTGGGCGCAAAGTCGTCAATGTGCATGCCGCGTGCCAGGTAAGCCTCGACGTAGGTAAAGCCGTTGCTCAGGGTAAAGGCCAGTTGGCTGATCGGGTTGGCACCGGCTTCGGCTATGTGGTAGCCTGAAATCGACACGCTGTAGAAGTTGCGCACGTTGTGGTGCACAAAGTAGCTGGCGATGTCGCCCATCACTTTCAGGCTGAATTCGGTGCTGAAGATGCAGGTGTTTTGCCCCTGGTCTTCTTTCAGAATGTCGGCCTGCACCGTGCCGCGCACGTTGCTCAGCACCCATTCGCGGATTTTTTCGGTCTCGGTTTCGGTCGGTTCACGGCCATTGTCGGCTTGGAACTTGCCCAGGTTCTGGTCGATGGCGGCATTCATGAACATCGCCAGAATGCTGGGCGCCGGGCCGTTGATGGTCATGCTGACGCTGGTGGTCGGGCTGCACAGATCGAAGCCGCCGTAGAGCACTTTCAGGTCGTCGATGGTGGCAATTGACACGCCGCTGTTGCCGACCTTGCCGTAGATGTCCGGGCGCGGGTCGGGGTCGTTGCCGTACAGGGTGACCGAGTCAAAGGCGGTGCTAAGACGCTTGGCATCCATGCCCGAGCTGAGCAATTTGAAGCGGCGGTTGGTGCGAAACGGGTCGCCTTCGCCGGCAAACATGCGGGTTGGGTCTTCGTTTTCGCGCTTGAAGGCGAAGGTGCCGGCGGTGTAGGGGTAGCTGCCGGGCACGTTGTCGAGCATCAGCCATTTGAGGATTTCGCCATGGTCTTCGTACTTGGGCAGGCAGACTTTGGGGATGCTGGTGCCGCTCAGGCTCTTGCTGGTGAGTGCGGTGCGAATTTCCTTGTCGCGCATTTTCACCACGTATTCTTCACCCGCATAGGCCGCCTGCATGGTTGGCCACTGGGCCAGCAGCTTGGCGGCTGCCGGGTCCTGAGTTTCGCTGCGCTCCGCCGCCAGGCGCAGCACGGCGTTTTTGGCATCGCCATGGCTGGCATCATCTTGCTGCAACATTTGCGCGGTGGCGTTGAGTTGCTGGATTTCACGCGCCAGGCGGGCTTGGGCGATGGTCTTTTTCTTGTAGCTGCGCACCGTGTCGCTGATTTCTGCCAGATAGCGGGTACGCGCTGCTGGCACCACCGGGGTCTGGTTGGTGCTGTGGCGCACCTCAACCCGTGGCAAGCTGCCTTCAGTGACCGGCAAGCCCAGCTCGGCCAGGCGCACTTTCAGGGCCTGGTACAGCGCGGTGACACCGTCGTCATTGAAGCGCGCCGCCATGGTGCCAAACACAGGCATTTGATCGGCCGGGGTTGACCAGGCTTCCTTGTTGCGCTGCACCTGCTTTGACACATCGCGCAGCGCGTCAATGGCCCCCTTGCGGTCAAACTTGTTGATGGCAACAAACTCGGCAAAGTCGAGCATGTCGATTTTTTCCAACTGGCTGGCCGCGCCAAACTCGGGGGTCATCACATACATCGGCACATCGACATGCGGCACGATGGCCGCGTCGCCCTGGCCAATGCCGCTGGTTTCGACAATGATCAAGTCAAAACCGGCCACCTTGCAGGCGGCAATCACTTCAGGCAGGGCGGCGCTGATTTCGCTGCCAAAGTCGCGCGTGGCCAGCGAACGCATGAAAACCCGCAAACCCTGGCTCCAGGGGTTGATGGCGTTCATGCGGATGCGGTCGCCCAGCAGGGCACCGCCACTCTTGCGTCGGCTCGGGTCGATGCTGATGACGGCGACATGCAGGCGGTCGCCCTGGTCAAGGCGCAGGCGGCGAATCAGCTCGTCGGTGAGGCTGGATTTGCCCGCGCCACCAGTGCCGGTAATGCCCAGAACTGGTATCTTTTTAGTAGCTGCTTGCGCTTGTATGGCAAGGGCTAGCGCCTTAAAAGACTCTGATAATTCACCTTTGGCCTGGCCCGAGGCGCTTTCGTTTTCCAGCGCGGTGATGAGCTGCGCCAGCGCGCGCCAGCTCAACTCGGTATGGCCCTGAATGGCCTCGATGGCCGTTGGCGCGTAGCCGGTGATGTCTTTGTCGCAGCGCATCACCATCTCGCCAATCATGCCAGCCAGGCCCATGCGCTGGCCGTCTTCGGGGCTGTAGATGCGGGCCACGCCATAGGCTTGCAGCTCGGCAATTTCGCTGTGCACGATGACACCGCCGCCGCCGCCAAATACCTGGATGTGCGCGCCACCACGGGCCTTGAGCAGGTCAATCATGTACTTGAAGTACTCCACATGCCCGCCCTGGTAAGAGCTGATGGCGATGCCCTGCGCGTCTTCCTGCAGGGCGGCAGTGACCACTTCTTCAACACTGCGGTTGTGCCCGAGGTGGATCACCTCGGTGCCCATGCTTTGCAAAATGCGGCGCATGATGTTGATGGCTGCATCGTGCCCGTCAAACAGGCTGGCAGCGGTAACAAAACGCACCTTGTGGGTTGGGCGGTAAAGGGCCAAAGCCTTGAAGTCGGCGGACAGGTCGGTCATGATGGGGGTCTCGGTAGGGTGGAATTGCTGTTTTGGCGAAGTCGGCGATCAAAGCAGGTATCGCTGACTTGACGTTGACGTAAACGTCAATGCGGACCTCGATGTTAGCGGGTTTTCCCGGTCACCCGGCTTTCACGGTACATTTCAACTTCTGATGCATAAGCCCTTTGTAGCCATGAAACCCATCCAGCTTTTTGACACCGCAACTTCCACCTTCACCTACGTCCTGTTTGACCCGGTCAGCCGGGATGCGGTGATCATCGACCCGGTCGATACCCAGATCACCCGGGACCTGACGGTATTGCGCGAACAGGGTTTGCGGCTGATCTGGTCGCTGGAAACCCACGCCCACGCTGACCACATCACCAGTGCCGGGCAACTCGCCGAGCTGGCCGGCGCCAGAACCACCGCCCCCGAGGGCTGCGGCATCAGCAGCGCGTCGGTATTGCTCAAGGACGGCGCCACGCTGAACTTTGGCTCGGAGCAGGTGCGCGCCCTGCTGACCCCCGGCCACACCGCTGGCAGCATGTGCTTTGTCTGGCGCAACCATGTTTTCACTGGCGACACCTTGCTGATCGACGGTTGCGGCCGCACCGATTTTCAGTCCGGCAGCGCCGCCCAGATGTACCACAGCCTGACCGAAGTGCTGTTCAAGCTGCCCGATGCCAGCACCGTCTGGCCCGGCCATGACTACCAGGGGCGCAGCCATTCGAGCATTGGTCACGAAAAGGCCAGCAATGCCAGGGTGGCGGGCAAGACGCTGCCTGAGTTCGTTGCCATCATGGAAGCCTTGCATCTGCCACCCCCGAAACGCATGGCTGAGGCGGTGCCGGCCAACCTGCACCTGGGTTTGCGCCACGACGCGCCGACACCGCATGCGCTGATTCAGCGCAAGGCAGATGGCTACGCCGGTGACATTTCCGTCACGCTGGCAGCCCAGTGGTGGCAAGCCGGAGAGGCGGTACTGGTTGATGTGCGCACCGATGCCGAGCGCACCTGGGTCGGCTTTGTGCCCGATGCTGTGGCCATCTCCTGGAAGCAATGGCCTGGCATGGCCGCCAATGCAGACTTCGATGCGAACTTGCTGGCTGCCGTACCCAAGGACAAGAAAGTGCTGATGCTATGCCGCAGCGGCGTGCGCTCGATTGCGGCAGCCAGACGGGCCACCGAACTCGGCTTGCAGGCCTACAACATTCTGGAGGGTTTCGAAGGCGACCCGAATGAACTGGCCCAGCGCGGTCAACGCGGTGGCTGGCGCTTCAACGGTCTGCCCTGGCGCCAAAGCTGAAGCGTCATCATGAATTTTTTGGCGATTGATGTTGGCAATACACGTCTGAAATGGGCTTTGCACAGCGCCCCCCGGCGCGATGCCCCGGTGCTGGCGCAGGGTGCCGAGTTTCTGGAAAACATTGACAAACTGGCAGAGGGCGACTGGGCCCAGTTGCCAGCCCCAAACCGGATGCTGGGCTGTGTGGTGGCGGGCGATGCGATCAAGCGGCGGGTTGAAGACCAGATGGAACTGTGGGACGTTTCCGCCAATTGGGTGGTCGCCAGTGCCCACGAGGCGGGCCTGGTCAACGGCTACGACCACCCGACCCGGCTTGGTGCCGACCGCTGGGTGGCGATGATCGGTGCCTGGCACCGGGGGCTGGCGCAAGGCCCGGCGCGCCCGTTGGTGGTGGTGATGGTCGGCACCGCCGTCACGGTCGATGCAATTGACCCGACCGGCCGCTTTTTGGGCGGGCTGATTTTGCCGGGGCACGGCATCATGTTGCGGGCCATGGAGTCTGGCACCGCCGGTCTGCGGGTGCCCACCGGCAATGTGAGCGAGTTTCCAACCAACACCAGCGATGCGCTGACCAGCGGTGGCACCTACGCCATTGCCGGTGCGGTCGAGCGCATGGTGCAGCATGTGCGCAAGCACTGCCGGATGGAGCCGCGCTGCATGATGACGGGCGGTGCTGGCTGGAAGATGGCACCGAATATGTCGCGCCCGTTCGAGTTGGTGGACAACCTGGTGTTTGACGGGCTGCTGGAAATGGCGGCGCGCCGATTTGTATAAAAAAAGGCCTGTAGCCCTTGTGCTGCTTGCGCTAGCAGCTATTGATCAGATAGCAAAAAAGCCTCTGCCAGACGCACCCAGTAAGTGGCCCCCAGCGGCAGCAGCGCATCGTTGAAGTCATAGCTCGGGTTGTGCAGCATGCACGGGCCAGCGCCGTGGCCGATGTCGCGGTGCTGGCCTTCACCATTGCCAATAAAGGCATAACAACCCGGCTTGGCCAGCAACATGTAGGAAAAGTCTTCGGCCCCCATGGTCGGTTCCTGCACCAGAAGCTGGTCCACGCCGACGATGTCGGCCATCACCCGGCGGGCAAATTCGGCTTCGGGCGCGCTGTTGATGGTGGGCGGGTAATTGCGCGAAAAAACAAAGTCAACCGCCATGCCGTGGGCGGCACAGGTGTGCTCGGCCATGGTTTGCATGCGCGCCTCAATCATGTCGAGCACGGCAACCGAGAAGGTGCGCACCGTGCCCTGCAGCTCACAATGGTTGGGAATCACGTTGGTGGCCTCGCCAGCGTTGATCATGGTGACCGAAATCACGCCTGCGTCAATTGGTTTGAGGTTGCGGCTGATGATGGTTTGAAAAGCCTGCACCAATTGGCAGGCCACCGGCACCGGATCAAGCGCGAGGTGCGGCATGGCGGCGTGGCCACCTTTGCCACGAATGGTGATGTGAAATTCGTTGCTTGAAGCCATCACAGGCCCGGCGCTGGCGGCAAACTGGCCGACCGCAAAGCCAGGCCAGTTGTGCAGGCCAAACACCGCGTCCATTGGAAAACGCTCAAACAAACCGTCTTGGATCATCTCGCGGGCACCGCCGCCGCCCTCTTCGGCTGGCTGGAAAATCAAATAGACGGTGCCATCAAAATCGCGGCTGGCGCTGAGGTACTGGGCCGCTGCCAGCAGCATGGCGGTGTGCCCGTCGTGACCGCAGGCGTGCATCTTGCCAGGCTGGCTGCTGGCGTGGGCAAAGGTGTTGGCCTCTTGCATCGGCAGTGCGTCCATGTCGGCACGCAAACCGACGGCCCGGCTGGAACCCCCGCTCTTGATGATGCCGACGACCCCGGTGCCGCCCAGGCCACGGTGCACCGCAATGCCCCACTCGGTGAGCTTTTCGGCCACCAGGTCGGCGGTGCGCAACTCTTCAAAGCACAACTCGGGGTGGGCGTGAATGTCACGCCGCAAGGCAGCAAAATTGGCCGCCTGAGAGACGATGGAATCGATCAGTTTCATGCTTGGCTCCTCCAGACCGAGTCTAAAGGTTTCGCCAACCCGCCGCGTCAGGCCGGGTCATCCATCACCGGCCCGAGTTGGCGTGTCAGCTCTCACCAGCGTGCTGCAGCATCAGGACTTGCCGGGAGCACTGTGCAAGATGTCGGCATATCCTCAAGCCGGGTGGGTTGGGGCAAATTCCCCATCAGGCCCGGCCGCCGGGGCGACTGGTGCCCGGGGCGCAGCCGTGTACTATTGGCAGCCATGAAGATTGATCCAGCCGTCGTCAAGCTGTCTGCCGAAAACGTGCGAGCCGAGGTCTTGCCACGTCCATTTGCGTCCAGGATTGACCCCGCCATGATTCAAAAGATCAGGCAACGGGTGCCGATTTTCAGCGGCATGAGCCCCGATTGCCTGATGCGCACGCTGGCCATTGCCGAGCACGCGTCGGTCAAGATGGGCGACAACGTGTTCAACGAAGGTGACTCTGGCGATGCATTTTTTGTCTTGATCAGTGGCGAGGTTCGCGTGGAAAAGAGCAGTCATGGGCGTGCCGTTGAGTTGGCCAAGCTCGGGGCTGGTCATTGTTTTGGTGAAATGGCGCTGGTTGGCAAGAATTTGCGCTCAGCAACCGTGCGAGCCCTGCAAGACTGCGTGACGATGCGGTTTACACGCCAGCAGATTGATGCCAACCCCGAAAGCGCCCACATCATTTACCGCAACATCGCCAGCATCCTGGCCAGCCGACTGGAAAGCTCAAGCGTCTTGCTGGCCGACCTGACGGGCCAGGCAAAAGTTTGATCAGGCCCTGAGCGCCGGCGCTTTCACGCCAAGGTCGCCGCCAAAATCAACTGCCACAACGCCGATTCAGTCGGTTCGCAACCGATGCGCCATCAGTCAGGCAAGCTCACGGACACGATTGCTCCAGATCACATCAGATGCTCACGAAAGTGAACCTCGTCACCGGGGCTGATGCGGGCAAAGCCTGCGCGGCCGTGGCAGCGAGTGAAACCAGCCTGGCGAACCTGATACAGCGAAACCCGGCCTTTGCAGCGCGACACCAGCCGCAGGCAGCGGTCGCACGCACCGGCCCGCGTTGCCTGCAGGGCGGTCAGCAACGGGCTCGGTTTCAGGCTGGAAATCTGGCCTTCAAGGCGGCAACCATTGCCGGGCTCAATTGCTTGAACAGTTCGGCGTTGTAGGAGGCGTTGTAGGGCACGTCCTTCAGACTGGTGAATTGAATCGACGGGTCATTGACCAGCCCGACGCTGGTGCCCGCGTCACCAGCTTGCGGCAAAGTTGGATCAATGGTGGGCATCGGCAGTGTCACGCCGTTTGTCGTCATCGTCGCCGCATTGGGCGAACTCTGCAACAGGTTGTTTTTGACCATCTGTTGCACTGCAACGGCGTACTTGCGTGAGGTGGCTGCGGGTGTGCCAGCGGCGACAGCCGGGTCAACGTTGATGGTGACGACGGAGATGGTGTAGTCACTGTTGAGGTAAATCTCGAAGGTGCGCAGTTGTTGGGGAAAATCGCGCAGCGATGAAGTCTCCACATGCCAGAAACCCTGCTCAGGCAAGGCTGCATTGGTCGACTTGAAGGCCTTGACGGTATTGAAGTGGCGGTGCCCTGCCATCCACATGATCAGGTTGGGGGTGGCTTGCAGCGTTGTGACCAGTTCTGTCAGGGTCGTCGCGTTTCTTTGCGCTGGTGCCACCGTGGGCTCATTGAGCCACCATTGTGGCTGTGCTGCGGTGGCCGTCGCCATCTGAACATCGTTGAGCCACCATTCCATCTCGGTTCCAACGGTGGCCACACCGATCGGCACATGAGCGGCAATGATCATGAGCTGATTGGCAGCCTGACCGGCGGCCAGTTCCGCCTTCAGCCAGGTCCAGCGTGCCGCGTCAAGGTAGCCATGACCGTGGATGTCCTTCGAGCCGTCGTTCTCTGACTGCGTGTCATCGAGCACGATAACCTTCAACGGCACATCGGCTCTGGGTAAAAAGCTGTAGCAGGTAAATCCCGGCGGACTGTTTTTGTCAACCAGGTTGAAGCCGTGCCCGACCGGCCCGCTGCTGGTCTTGAAGAACTCCTGCACCCATTCAGTGCGCAGCAATGATCGCCGGTCCGGGTCAGCCGCCACCTTGGGCGCACCTTTGGCAAATACCGGGCTGGTACTCAAGCCGGTGTGAATGATGTTGCCAAAAGGCGTGCTGCCATCGATCAGACCCATGTAGTACTGGGGTGTCGATTTGAAGTCCTGCATGTTGAACAGGACTGGAAATGTGCTCAGGTTGGGTGTCAGTGTGTCAGCCACTGCCCACACGGTGTCAGCAACGTAGGACGCACGAAACCCCAAACTGGGGTCGGCATCCACCGGGAATGAGCCAATCATGAAATGATCATGGTTGCCCATGGTCTGGTACCAGGGTATGGATTTGTCCAGCCCCACCGCCTGATAGGGTTTTTGGTAGTCGATGGTGTCGGCACCCAGATGCGCGCCCGAGCTCGGTGTGATGACCTTGCCGTCAATCACGTCCATGTACCAGCGAAGCTCGTTGTAAGAGGTGCTGTTGCAGGTGTCGCCCAGCGAGAGCGCAAAGTCAAACGGATTTTTCTTGTGCAGGACGTTCATGGTCTGCATGGCAGCATCGAGCACATGCGTGGTGTACATCATCACCGGCGAATAGATTGATGTGTTGTTGATGGCGTAGCGCTCAAACTCCTGCAACAGCATGAGTTGGTTGGGCGCTTCCTTGTCGGTGATGTGAATGTCCGAGAAAGTGAAAAAATTGGCAAATTTCTTGTTTCGTTTCGGGTTCGGGTTGTGGTAGCCAACTGGCATCAGGTCAACCCGTTGCACGACTGGCAAACCGGTGCCAAAAGTCCAGGCACCATAACCAAAGGAATCGTACTTGGCCACCTTGTCGATCTCATTGGCAGACAGCCCTTGCAAGTCGTAGGGGAACGAGATCATGCGTTCAGTGGTGGTGGTCACAGTGCTGTCAATCAAATAGGGCTGGACGACTTCAGCCGCGACACTGTCACTACCGCCACAACCGAACATGCTGGTGCCAGAAGAGATCAACACCGAAGTGCCCAGGCCATAGCGCAAAAACTCACGACGGCCGATAACGCCACGGATCCTGAAATCGGGGGCATTGTTTGTTTTCTTATCGTTCATGGGGCACCTTTCGTTGACTTAAAAACTGATTTGTCGGGCAAGCTTGTGTTGCGGTAAGCCCCGGCATCAACCGCTTTGGCCAAGCTACCGTCGTGTTCCTGGGGCTGGTTTTCATTGAGAGTCGCTCATTTTTTTGCGTTAACACGCCAGTCATGCAATGAATGCATTGCCCTGGATTTGCCAAAAAGCCTTTTGCGCTGTGCAGCAAGTCTAGGCAGAGGTGTGGAAGATTTGTTGCCTGTTCAGGCCAAAAAATTCGCCGTTTACGCCACACTTGGCAGACATTGATCTAACGCAAACTGTCTGCGTCAAGACTGCCGCCGGTCACCCGTGCGTCGCTCACCCCGACGTCTGAAGGCCAGTGGCGTGCTGCCGGTCCAGATCTTGAAGGCGCGGTGGAACGCTGTCAGGCTTTCAAAGCCGACTTGTGCCGCGATGTCTTCAACCGGTAGTTGACTCTCCCTGAGCTGGCGAAGCGAGATGTCCCGGCGCAGTTGGTCCTTGATTTGAAGGAAGGTTGTGCCCTCGGCCTGAAGCCGCCTGATCAGCGTGCGGGTAGACAAGTTCAGCGCCTGAGCAATCGTCGCCATGTCGCTGCTTTGGTTCAGCCGCGTCTCCAGGCGCTGTTGAACCTGATCTTTCAATGGCGTTAACGCCGTCAGCTTCTGATTCACCATGGCCAGCTCGCGGGTGCGCTCTTCCAGCGAGCGTTGCAGCGCCAGATTGTGTTCAAGCAGTCCCTTGATCGGATAGACCTCACCACCTCGCACCAGTTGATCCGGGATCGAGATGCCGCTGTAAACAATGTTCCAGCTCTCGTTCTCAAGCCGGAAAATCAGCGTCAGGCGCACCGACTCCCTGGTCATGTCCTTTTCGGGCATGGGCAGCCGAATGTTAAAGAGCGCGGTCGCTGCCACGATATCGTTGCTCAAGTCCTGCAGCAGGAGCTTGAGCGTATCAATTTCGATACGACCGGGCACCTGCGCAAAATCTTGCCGGGTGATCTTTACCCAGGCATCCCTGTCATCAACCAGAAAGTCGCCGCCACCGGTATAGCCACAAAAATTTTCGCTGAATCGTGTTGTGAGCAAATCGTCGCGCGATGCGTACATTTCGATGTACGCATCAAACAATGATCGAATGAGGTGGTGACGGGTCGATTGCATGAGTGCGAACGTCAAACTCCTGGCCAATCTGGTTGATGGTCTTGCCGCTGGGCACAGCCTCCAACCCCACCTTGGCTTGGTACTCTGGTGGGTGGCATCTGCGTTTCTTCGTTTCACGCACGATCATGGATTTTCCGGACTTGAGAACATCTTGAGTTTCTGTTCCAAATCCTGAATCCACTTTGCGGTACTTGCCATGCCGTCAAACTGGATCATTTCGTGCCCTTTACCCGGCTCCGAGTCTGCAAACCTTGCTGCGATGTCCTGAAACTCTTGCTGCAATACAACAAACGCGTCCACCAGGTCCGGATCAAAATGAGTTCCCCGGCCCTCCTGAATGATGGTCACCGCTTTTTCATGGGCCATGCCCTGCTTGTAGACACGGCGGCTGATCAGCGCGTCATACACGTCGGCAACGGCCATCAGCCGTGCTGAAAGAGGAATCGCATCACCTGAGAGCCCTTGCGGATAACCCGAGCCATCCCACTTTTCCTGGTGCGACAGCGCAATCTCCTTTGCCATGGTCAGGAACTCCACTTTGATGCCGAGCTGCCGCTCTGCGTGCTCGATCGCGTCCCGGCCAAGCATGGCGTGGGTCTTCATCAGTTCGAACTCATCGGGTTCAAACCGGCCAGGCTTGAGCAAAATCCGGTCCGGAATGCCCACCTTGCCGATGTCATGCAACGGCGCGGACTTGAACAGCATGTGGATGTAGCTGTCAGTGAGCAGCGCAGAAAAGCGTGGGTGAGTTCTGATTTTTCTGGCCAGTGACTTGACGTAATGCTGGGTTCGGCGGATGTGGTTGCCGGTGTCGGAGTCGCGCGTTTCCGCCAGTGATGCCATCACCAGAATGGTCACGTCCTGAATCGCAATGACCTCACGTGTGCGTTTGCTGACCTCGGCTTCCAGAAAGTCGTTTTTGTCGCGCAGGAAATCGGCCTGCGCTTTCAGGGCCAGGTGAATCTTCACACGCGCCAGTACGATGGCCGGGCTGATGGGTTTGGTGATGTAGTCCACCGCGCCCAACTCCAGCCCCTTTTTTTCGTCTTCCGCTTCGGCCTTTGCGGTGAGAAAAACAACCGGAATGTGCCGGGTTTGCGGGTTGGTCTTGAGCCGTTGGCAGACCTCGTAGCCGTCCATGCCGGGCATCATGATGTCGAGCAGAATCAGGTCGGGCTGTGGCTCCAGCGCGGCGAGTTTCAGGGCGCGCTCGCCACCGTTGGCCAGCTTGACCCGGTAGCTGCCCATGAGCAGCTCTCTCATCAACGACAGGTTGTCGGGCGTGTCATCGACAACCAGAATGGTTGCTTTCACAATCCCTTCTTCTGCATGATCCATACGACTGTCGCTCCTTGGTGGGTGGTCTCAAGAGGATTGCTGGATCAGCGCCAGTGCCGATTCAAAGTCAAAGTCATGTACGCTGCTGGCGATTGTCTTCCATTGCGCGGGGTAAGCGACACGGAACAGGGCTTCATGCGCGTCAAATAGGTCGATGGCACGCGCGTCACCCAGGTCCAGCAGTTCCATCAGGCTGGCGCGCACGCCAGACAGCTTGACAGCATCAACTGCGACTGGCAAGTGCACCGGCACGCCTGCTACGTCGCTGCCGAACGTTTGCAGCGCAGCAAGCACGGGCTGAAGTTCCTCCAGCACCAAGCGCAGCAGGTCGTCAATCTGCGCATCGGCGGCCTGCTGCTGGCAGGCCTGCTCCAGCTTTGCCGCAGCTTCCTGCACGCCCCTGGCACCTATGGTGGCGGCCGTGCCGCGTAACGTATGGGCGCAGCGCTGCGCCGCAGTGCTGTCGGACCCGCTGCGGGCGGCTGCAAACAGATCGGCAAACGCGCCCTGGCCATCGCGGAACTTGAGCAGCAGGCGCCGGTACAGCGGCTCCTTGTTGATGGCCGCTGCCAGTCCAGACCGGGTATCGATGCCCGCCCGGGACAATTGATCAAAAATGCCTGTAGCGCCCGTCTCAATTGCGCTGACAGCTTCTTTTTTTATAGCTAAAGAGGCGTCTGCAACGGTTGCAGACGGGTCAATCCATTTGGCCAGCGTCGCAAACATGGCCGCCACATCGATCGGTTTGGCCAGGTGGTCGCACATGCCGACTTGCAGCACCTTTTCTTTGTCGCCCGCCATGGCGTTGGCGGTCATGGCAATGATCGGCAGGTCTTTGAAAACCGGGTTTCGGCGGATCTCGCGGGTGGCGGTGTAGCCGTCCATCACCGGCATCTGGCAGTCCATCAAGACAGCGTCAAAATGCCGGTCCTGACGCAGAATGTCCAGGGCCTCCTGACCGTGGTTGGCCAGCACCACCGTCATGCCAGAGCTGGTCAGGAGTTCCATCGCCAGCTCCTGGTTGATTTCGTTGTCTTCAACCAGCAGCACCCTGGCACCCTTGAGCTTTTCGATTGCCCTGGCATTGTCGTCTGCGCGGGCTTCTTCTCGGGTCGTGACGTTGGTGTCTTTGCCCAGCGCTTCACCAATGGCTTTGAGCAGAACGGAAGGTGTCACCGGCTTGGTCAGCACGCTTTGCACCGCTACGCCGTGTTCGCGGGCGCTTGCCATGACATCTTCGCGGCCATGGGCGGTGACCATGATGACCGTGGGGACGCGGCTCAACTGTTCGCTGTGCAAATGGTGTGCCGCAGCAAGCCCGTCCATCACCGGCATTTTCCAGTCCATCAACACCAGTTCGTAGGGCTGAGCCTTTTTGTCAGCCGCGGCGATCAGGTGCAGGGCCTGTGCGCCGTCTTGGGCAACATCGACTTGCAGGCCAAAGGTGGTGACCATGGCGGACAGGATTTCACGGGCCGCTGCGTTGTCATCGACCACCAGCGCACGCACGCCCTGCAATTGCTCGGCCTTGAACATCCGCCAGACTTGCGCTTGGGCCTGAACGCCCAACCGGACATGAAAGTGAAGGGTGGAGCCAACCCCGGCCACGCTCTCGACCCAGATCTTGCCGTGCATTTGCTCAACCAAATTCTTGCAGATGGCCAGGCCCAGGCCGGTGCCGCCGTATTTGCGGGTGGTGGAGGTGTCGGCCTGGCCAAAGCCGTGGAACATCTTGCCGCATTGCTCAGGGGTCATGCCGATGCCGGTGTCGCGTACCCGGAAATGCAGCTCAACGCCGTCCTCATGGTCGGCAACCTTGTCGATGCCGATGACGATTTCACCCTTTTCGGTGAATTTGACCGCGTTGTTGCTCAAGTTGATGAGGACCTGGCCAAGTCGCAATGAGTCGCCAATGAGGGCTGTCGGTACGTCCGGTGCGGTGTGAAAAAGCAGCTCCAGCCCCTTCTCCTCGGTCTTCAAACCGACCAGATTGGCCAGGTTGTCCATCACATCTTCCAGATTGAAGGCGGCGGTCTCCATGCTCATTTTGCCGGTCTCAAGCCTGGAGAAGTCCAGGATGTCGTTGATGATGCCGAGCAGGCTTTGGCCCGAGCGATGCACTTTTTCAATGTAATTGCGCTGCTTCTTGTCGAGATCGGTTTGCAGCGCCAGGTGGCTCATGCCAATGATGGCATTCATGGGCGTGCGGATTTCGTGGCTCATATTGGCCAGAAAGTCGTACTTGCTGCGGTTGGCGGACTCGGCCTGGAGGCGCGCCTGGCTGATTTCAGCAATCACCGCACGCTCTTGCGTCAGGTCTTCCACAATGCAGACCATGTCTTTGGACAGGCCGGTGGGGTCAATGCTGCGCACTGACAGGCGTGCCCAAAAGTGGCTGCCGTCCTTGCGCACCAGGTCACGCTCGACCGTGCGAACTTCACCGCAGTTGGGCCGGTCGTACAGTTCTTGGCTGGCCTTGGCGTAAGCAGACTGGTCCGGGTACCAGATGCGCACGCTCTGGCCAATCTGCTCGCCTGGGACATAGTCCATCATCTCGTCGAGGGTCCGGTTGCAGCGCACGATGATCCGCTCTCGCAGCACAGCAATGCCAACGCTGGCCGCTTCAAACAGCGCGACTTGTTGCTGCAGTGCGGCTTCAAGCTGCCCGGTGCGAAGGGCGACCAGTTCTTCCAGATGCAGGCGATGGCGGTCCAACTCATCGCGCATGCGCTTCTTGTCGGTGATGTCTTCCTTGATCGCCACGTAGTGCGAAACCTGCCCATCGCTTTCGACCAGCGGGACGATGATCGCCGCCTCGATCAGTTCCTCTTTCTGGCGGGTGTGGTTGATGAACTCGCCGGTCCAGATTTTTGCGCCGAGCAGCGTCTGCCACATGTCCTGGTAGGTCGTAGCGGGTGTTTTTCCGGACTGGAGCAGCCGGGGGTTCTGGCCCAGCACCTCTTCGCGGGTGAAGCCGGTAATGCGGGTAAAGGCCTCGTTGACGTACTCGATGCGAGGCTCCATGCTGGTCACCATGATGGCGTTCGGGCTTTGCGCGACCGCCAGCGACAGTTTGCGCAGTTCAACAAGGCTGCTGTTCAATGCGCTGCGCGTGCGCAGGGTCCGAATGCCATAGGACAGGTCACTGGCCATTTCAACGAGGTGTTGGACTTCTGCGTCACTGAAGGCGTCGCTCGCACCGGCATGCAGGCACAGGGCACCGATGCATTGATCTGCCTCGGCCAGCAAGGGCATTGCAATGGCCGCGCCATAACCGCAGCGCATTGCCGCCTCGCGCCAGGGGGCCAGGTCCGGGTTGGTTAGGATGTCTTGCGTCACCACGGTGCGGCGCTCGCGGATGGCCGTCCCGGTTGTTTCGCGTCCGCGTGCGCCGTCTGCCCAGGAAATCTGTGCGGCATCAAGATAGTTGTCATCGAAGCCTGCGCGGGCCACCGGTCGGACGCTGCGGGCTTCATCGTTCTCGGCCAAACCGACCCAGGCCATCCGGTAGCCGCCAACCTCGACCGCGAGCCGACAGGTGTCCTGCATCAATTGATCTTCGTGCTCAGCGCGGTTCAAAAGCTGGCCGCATTGCCTGGCTGTGCGCAATGCTCGGTCAGCCTGCTGCAGCGAGCGCTCAGTGCGCCTGCGTTGCATGACGTTGGTCAGGCGCTTGCCCAGGGCCTCAAAAAGAGACCGCTCCTGTGCCAGAAACGGCTCGCGGGCATCGGTCGGCAGGGGCGCGATGTAAGTCACGCCAAGCAGGTCGGGCTGCTTGGGCGTGCCGCCAAAGCACACGCTCAACTGTTCGCCCGAAGCGCTGCTGCCGTAGCGGCGACCGCTGAAGTCGATCCAGCCAGCCGCGATGTCCGGGTAACGCATGGCGCCCGGCAGGCGCTGCAAAACCGCCTCAAGCATCTCGTCCTGGTCACGACCCGGGTCTTCGGTGAGGTGCATGACATCGTAGAGACAGGACAGCACGTTCATACGTTCCCCCAAATCACATTGCGCCGTCTTTCTTGCAATGACGCTTTCCCGAAAAGCCAGCAGCGACAGCGCCAGGTTACACAGCACCTGTTCTGTTGGCCGCTCAACTGGCACACCTGCGCCAGCAATCGGGGCTCAATATCGTCCAGCGCAAACCCACGCAACGCCGGTACCAGCCGCGACAGCCGCCGCGTCACCCGCTGCGAGACATACAGCCATAGCAGCAGCAACGCCATCACAACGATGCCGGTCAAACCCGTTTGCACCGAGTGTTGCTCAAAGGACTGGGCATGGGCCTTGCTGCGCTCGGCCATCTCGACAGCGATGGTGTTGGCGATTGAGGGAGACTGTTCTGCCATCATCACCAGCCCTTGCATGGCCGCAAGCGCGTGGCGCATGGCGCTGTCCGGGTCAACTGCCGCAAGGCTGGTGGCCATGATGACGTTACTTTTATCATTCCCGAAATTCCGACCGGCCTGCATCAGCGGCAGGTTGTAGGCGACTTCATCTGCAATGCCAGCCATCGCTTGTTGCAACACCGACAGGCGGCGCAGCACTGCGGCGTGAAAGCGGTACATCTGCGCCTCGTTTGCCTGCCCGCTGGCGGCTTTTTGCAGCATGCTGCCCACTTCAATTTGACTCCGGCCCATTTGCTGGTTGATTCCCGCTATGGCGGCGATACGCTGGGTGTCATGTTCCGGCTGCGGGCTGGCGCGAAGGTGGCCTTCTGGCAAATCGGCAAACGAATTCAGGCTCAGCAGCCCGGTCAACAGTGCAATGGCTACCACGGGAAGATGGAAGCCCAGCAGAAAGCGCAAGCTCTTGATGCGCAGGCGACTCATTTCAGCCAAGCGCCCGAGGCCGCAGATAGACCATTGACCACGCTTCCAGCACCACCTGGAAGCCCCTTTGGTTGCAGTGCAACCAGCCTGCCGGGCCAGTGAAAAATGCCCGTCAGGTCCGTCAGTTTGGGCGCAAGGGCCAATGCCGACCGACCATTCGCCTTGACAACTGGCGCTGGACGCAGCCAGCGCCTATTGGCGATGCTGCGGGCCTTATCGACATCGGTGAAGTTGGCGAGAAACATTGCACCCAGATTCCTCGGTTGACCGCTTGTTTTCATCTGTAAGTCTTTATGAGCATTTGCTGCTTTGGCTTTAATCGGGCTCACCCACTGGGTGACAGCGCTGCGAACCCGTCCAACGAAGGAATCTGGTCTCTAACAAGTCAAGTCTTTGCATATCATGCGAAGAATTCAAACATTCAATGTCATTCGCCGCGAGGGCGCGACTCCTACAAATTCAAGTAGGCACCGCCTGTTTGTGCAGGAATCGCGCCCTCGCGACGAAGGCTCATCGATCCCGGTACGTCCGGCTCAGGTTGAAATATTGTCAACCATCGGCGCACGTTTTGGCAATGCTGCTGCGGCAATTTGCTGGGCAAATTTGTTCTTTCGCTAAGTCGTTGATTTACCGTCATTCCCGCGCAGACGGGAATGACGAAGATGCCATAAGAACAAATTTACCCTGGGCAATTTGTCTGGCTTGGCACGGTGTATCGGCGGTGACGGTTGCCCCAGGTGCCAGGCAAGAGCCGACGAAAGCGATGCATCCGGCTGAAGCCATCAGGCTTGCTGCTGTCATGGTCACATCCTGATCAGGCTGATCGGACAATGGGCTCATTGACTGCCATGCGGTGAGCATGTGTTGCGCCCAGCTACCTGAAATGGTTGGGCGAAAAATTACCAAACATTTGAGCAAATCGGCCTGTAGCGCTTGATAAATAAGCGCTGAATGCTATCAATATAATTGCATCCGGGTGTCCCGTCGGTTCGTCCAGATGCCCGGCATGCTGGTTACTGCGGCTTGTCAGCACCGGCGAGCGAGGGTGTCAGTCCGGTCGGCACGGCGACCCGCACCGGCTTGGCAATCGGCCGCTGGTGCGGCCTTAGCCGGTCAGCCGCGCCATGGCTTCCTGGTACTTGGCGGCGGTTTTCTCGATCACTTCGCGCGGCAAGTGCGGTGCCGGTGGCGTTTTGCTCCAGGGTTTGCCTGCCACCTGCGCGGTTTCCAGCCAGTCGCGCAAAAACTGCTTGTCATAGCTCGGCGGGTTGTCGCCCTCAACATAGCTCTCGGCTGGCCAGTAGCGTGACGAGTCAGGTGTCAGCACCTCGTCCATCAGCACCAGAGTGCCGTCCTGGTCCAGCCCAAACTCAAACTTGGTGTCGGCAATGATGATGCCCTTGGCCGCCGCGATCTGGCTGGCGGCCTGGTAAATGGCGATGCTGATGCTGCGGATGCGCCCGGCCAGGTCGGCACCGATCATCTCCACGGTACGCTCAAAGCTGATGTTTTCATCGTGCTCGCCCATCGCTGCCTTGGCCGCCGGGGTGTAAATCGGCGCGGGCAGTTTGCTGGCGTTTTGCAGGCCTTCGGGCAGTGGCACACCGCACACGCTGCGCCCTTGCTGGTATTCTTTCCAGCCGCTGCCCGCCAGGTAGCCGCGCACCACGGCTTCAACTGGTATCGGCCGCAGGCGCTTGACCAGCATCGAGCGGCCCGCCACCTGTGGCACTTCGGCGGGGGTCACCACACTCTCGGGCGCCTCACCGGTCAGGTGGATCGGGCACAGGTTCAAGCCTTTGGGGCCGAGCTTGTCAAACCAGAACAGCGCCATCTGTGTCAGCAGCACACCCTTGCCCGGAATCGGTTGGCCCATGATCACGTCAAAGGCACTGATGCGGTCGCTCGCGACCATCAAGATGCGGTCGTCACCCACCGCGTAGTTGTCGCGCACCTTGCCCCGCGCCAGCAGCGTCAGCGAAGTCAGCGAAGAGGTGTGCACGGTGGCTTGCGAAGTGGTCATGGTCGGGGGTGTTCATCCATAAAGAAGCTGATCTGTGCTGTGATGCTGCCGGGGTTGACCAACTTGGCCGCCTTGTCAAGACGTGGCGGCGCGTTTGCGGGTCAATAAATTATGCCGCAGTCGGTCAGCCGCAGTCGGTCAGCCGC
>DAOSLL010000008.1:0-18986 GCA_035368905.1 Rhodoferax sp. | reverse complement strand
CCGTGGTGGGCATCCTGGCGGCCAAGGGCCAGGGCGGCATGGGCGACCAGGACGACACCGTGCTGTTGCCGCTGCACACCCTGCAGCGCCGCGTCACCGGCAATCGCAAGGTGAACACATTGCAGGTGTCGATGCAGACCAATGTCGACAGCGCGCTGCTCAAGGCCAGCTTGCGCCGGTTGCTGCGTGAACGGCGCAAACTGGCCGCCCGCGCGGCTCGCAAGCCAGCATAGACGCCCTACCAGAGCAAGACGTTCATTGCACGGCCACTCGCTTCCAGCGCGTGCGCAGTGTGGTTGTAGGCCATGCTTCCATGGGACTCGGCCTGCTGTGCATCACCAGAGTCGTGAAGCAATGTCGCTTGCCGGTGATGCTTGACGGCCTTTTCCAGGTGAACAACCGCCTCACGATGCAGTGACTGCGCAGTGACGAGGGATTGCCGGGAAATTGATGGGTCTGTGTAGTTCATGGCGTTACCTGATTTGGATGCCAGCAAATGCTATTCATTCCTCGGGCAGCCGTCGGTGCGCAAGCGTACAAAGTGACACCTTGCCCGCACCTGTTGAGCGCCAGGTTCGTTTGCGGGCGCTTGATTCCGCTTCCAAACCATCCATCTCGTTGCCATCTATGTTTGCCTTGCGCTTGCAATGTGTGTGGCGCGATACCTTGAAACGAATGATCTGGAAAGGGAACCAGTCTTTGTGTTCTGTGTTCGCTGGCATACAGACGGCCCGGCCTGCGAGCGGTGCAATGGGTACCCGGTAGGTCTGAGTCGATTGGGTCGAGAAACTCAGATCCTGCATTTCTCTCAACTTCAACTAAAGAGGTCAATTGTGAACAGCATCATTTACTTGGTCGGCGCGGTCGTCATTGTTCTCGCGGTCTTGTCGTTTTTCGGGTTGCGATAGCTGCCTATCAGACGCATGGCATTGAACCCAGATTCCTCAGTTGAGCACGCCCTGGTGGGCCGCTGGCGGAGCGGCTGTGAAGGTACGACCAGGTGATCTGCTGCCCGCCAGGAGGACTAACGCCCCCAGAGGTATTGGCAGCGGTTCAATCGGGTGTCACCCTGAACGGGCGGGCTTTGTCTCTGGGCGCATCGGTCACGCTGGTGGACACCGTCATCAACGTGACCGGCCTCAAAAAAGATTTTTCGTAACCACCCTTCGCCCGCCCCTGCATCGCATCAAGGCGGGCTCATTTTCTTGGAGAAAAATATGAAACTCGCAACATTCACGACATCTTCGGCTACGGCCAGATTCAGTTTGATGGCCCTCGCGGTCATCGCCAGCAACTGCGCCATAGCCGACGACAAAGCTTGGTACCTCGGTGCCAATGTCGGGCAGGCGCGGGCATCAATCGACGCCGCCGAAATCACCAGCGGGCTGCTGGGCAGTGGCCTGAGCACCAGCGCCATCGTCGATGAGAACCGTGACTTGGGCTATAAGGTATTTGGCGGCTATCAGCTCAACAAGGGCTTTGCATTGGAGGGCGGTTATTTCGATCTGGGGCAGTTTGGCTTTCGCGCCGACACCGCACCTGCCGGTAGCCTGACCGGCAATATCGCGTTGCGCGGCATCAACCTTGATGCGGTGGGCACCTTGCCCATTACCGAGCGGTTTTCTGCATTTGGTCGGATTGGCGCGGCCTACACCGAAGCCAAAGGCACGTTTACCGGCACTGGTCGTGTACAGGTGCTCAACCCCAATCCGCGCAACCGCAGCACCAATCTCAAGGTGGGCCTTGGTGTGCAATATGCCTTGAGCGACCAATGGGTGCTGCGTGCCGAGTTGGAGCGCTACCGCGTCGAAGATGCCGTTGGCAATAAGGGCGACGTTGACCTGGGTTCGATTGGTCTGGTCTACCGATTTGGAGCCAAGGCACCCATGCCCGTATCGCGGGAAATGGCCCAGGCACCCACACCGGTGCTCGCCGCGCCGCAACCCATGGTTGTTTCAACCCCACCGTTGGCACCAGCGCCGATGCCACCGCCAGTCAAAACCACGTTTTCGGCCGACTCCCTGTTTGACTTTGACAAGTTCGTGGTCAAGCCTGCCGGACGGGTTGACCTGGACAAGTTCGCCATCGACCTCAAAGGCCTGGACTACGACGTAATCAGCGTGACTGGCCACACCGACCGCATTGGCTCGCATACCTATAACCAGAAATTGTCCGAGCGCAGGGCTGACGCGGTCAAAAGCTACTTGGTCGCGTCTGCCGGTGTGCCAGCCAACAAAATCCGCGCCCAGGGCCTGGACGGGGCCGAACCAGTGACCAAACCGGGGGACTGCGTCGGCAACAAAGCGACCAAGGCCCTGATTGCGTGCCTGCAGCCTGATCGTCGTGTTGATATTGAAGTCACAGGCAAACGCTAGAAAAGACCATGTCTTGAAGACTGATCGCTCTTGGTACCGGCCCGCTTCGGTTTCAGGGCATCGATAGGCTGACATCTTGAGCCGATCACTCCAGCGATCATTCAACGCCTTGGCGAAATTGGCATTGCGCACCAGTGCCAAGGCCATAAAGCTGGCCATGAGGCCAGCAAAAAAACCCCGCAAACCCCGCGTTGTCAAGCCCAAGCTGGCTCGACCCAGCATCGCAAAGCGTGTTTTGACAGTACGTGGCCCAGCGCGCGCCACAAAATCTGCAAGTACACCGGAGCGCGCGACGCGGCTTCGGTGGACCGCGGGTATTGCGTCCGGTGTCAGTGGTATCCGGCGCTACCAGCTTTTCAAGCCGTCGGGCGTACAGCGTAGTGAGCGCCTGCCATTGGTGGTGATGCTGCATGGCTGTGCACAGGATGCAAAGGCGATGGCAGCCAGTACCAACATGAACCGCCTGGCTCAGGTCGAACGCTTTATCGTTCTGTATCCGGAACAGGATCGACTTGCCAATCTGCAAAACTGCTGGAATTGGTACGACACGCGAAATGGTCGAGCGCAGCGAGAAGCCGAGTCGATAGCTTGCGCCGTTGACCATATTTGTCTGACGCAACCGGTGGACCCGCGGCGGATGGCCGTGGCGGGTCTTTCGGCCGGAGCTGGTATGGCGAGCTTGCTTGCAGTTCGTCAGCCCGAGCGCTTTCAGGCAGTGGTGATGCATTCCGGCGTCGGGCCAGGCCTGGCCAGTTCCCCGGCTACCGCGCTGGGGGCTATGCGCGGACGCAGAGTGCCTGTGCCGCTCATGCCGCTGGTTGCTGGCCTGCATCTGCCCTCGCTGCTGGTCATTCAAGGCAGCGCCGATCCGATCGTGGCACCCGGTAACGGCGCAAAGGTTGCCCAACTGTGGGCTGATCGCGAGGGCGCGCAAGCGGGTCGGCCACGCACGGTGCAACGTGGCAAACGCTACCCTGCAAAGATCACGGATTACTGTAACCGGGGCAGGCGTGTAGCGACGCTTTGCCTGGTCAGCGGATTGGGCCACGCCTGGAGTGGCGGAGAGCCGGGCCTAGCCTACAGCGACCCGAATGGTCCGGATGCCTCACGCATGGCTTGGTCTTTCATGAAAAAGCAATTCGCCCAACGCGCCAGGTAAGCGTTCAGCCACCCTTGTCGATATCGAGCCCGGCGGTGAAGGCGGTTTGTGATTGGCCTTCGCTTCAGGGGCAACAGAGCCAAGTTCTCCACTACTGCTTGCCACATGTGACTGTCGCAACGTCTGCCCAGGGAGTGGTTTGGCACACCAGTTCAACTCAGCAATGTGTCGCTTTGGGTCTGTGCCTGATATTGACGAATTGGTGAGCCCTTGTTCAAGGTGCGTTTTTGGGCGGCGGGAGCAGACGTTCACACTCTGTTTTGACCGCGGCATAACATTCGCATGTCCGCTCTTCAAGTTGGGCTCGATCGACCACGGTGATGCTGCCACGGGCCTTGGTGATCAATCCCTCCTTTTGCAACTTGCCCGACGTTTGAGTCACGCTCTCACGGCGAACCCCCAACAGGTGCGAAATCTGCTCTTGGGTAATCGTCATCTTTGTGCTGTGCAAGCGGTCAAAACTCATCAAAAGCCACCGGCTGAATTGCTGTTCTAGCGAATGATGCTGATTGCAGACCGCCGTCTGCGAGGTCTGGCAAATCAATGCCTGGGTGTAAAGCAATGCCAGGTGTTGCAGTTGACCGCCCTGCTCGAACTCGTGCTTCATGATCTTGCGGCTGAGTCGATAGGCCTGGCCGACGCTTTGCACCTCCGTGCTGCTTGGCAAGCTTTCACCCCCCATGTAAATCGAAATGCCGACCAAACCTTCGCTTCCGACCAGGGCGATTTCACTTGAAGACCCGTCTTCGAGGGCGTAGATCAGCGAGACGATGCCCGAGACCGGAAAGTGCAGATATTTCACGTGGTCGCCCGATTCCGACATCGTCCACCCTAGCGGCATTTCAACTAGCTCGAGATCAGGCAACAGTCGCTCGTACTCCGATTTTGGAAGCGCAGCAAGAATCTGGTTTTGCTTCGGGTCGGGCGCAGCGGACTTTAAAGGTTTGGACATGAATACTTTGTGAAACTATGGGGGTCAAATGTAAGCCATCGCACAGACCATTTCCTCTGCTGCTGCCATTATTGGCAGGGTAGTCCCGTAAAGCGACGTATCGAACTATTCAACTGCGCCTCTCCATGGAAAAGAAACAGACATCCAAACTGCCTGAAGGCTCTCAGACAGCCAAGTCTTTGACTCAGGTGTTAAAGGCCAGCGAACTCGTCAGAGGCATGGTCAAAGAGTCTGCCGATGAGCTTGCGTCGGTCAACCAGATGCTCAATGAAGAGCTGTCGAACCGGGACCGGCTGCCCGATGTGGCGTTGGCCCTTGAAAAAAGTGAAGCCGTTGAAGTCAAAGTGCAAGAGGCGTCGGAAAAGTTGTCACGGGTGAATCAAGGTCTGGAAAACGAGGTGAAGGAGCGACAGCTCCTGGAGCAGGAACTCGGCGATGTCATCGAGCAGCAACAGAAGGCTCTTCATGCCTCTTTGCACGATGCGTTAACCGGCTTGCCAAATCGCGTGCTTTTCAACGACCGTCTGGAACATGGAATAGAGCAAGCCAAACGGCACGGCTGGACACTGGCCGTGATGTTCCTGGACATTGATAAGTTCAAAACGATCAACGATACATACGGCCACGACGCAGGCGACGCTGTTTTGCTGACGATTGCCAAGCGACTCACAGAAGCAACGCGCACCGACGATACGATCAGCCGGCATGGCGGCGATGAATTTTTGTATTTGCTCATGGAGATAAGTGATGAGCAAGATGCAACTGTCGTCGCAAATAAGATCATTCAGGCCGTTGGGGTGCCGTGTGATGTTTGCGGCGCTGAACTCAGGGTCAACACGAGCATTGGCATCGCGATATTTCCCCGAGACGGCACCACGGTAGAGGTCTTGATCAAGAGTGCCGATGCTGCCATGTATCGGGCCAAGCAAAGTCGATCCGGCTATGCCTTTGCAAGTGACAACCCTGCGGCGCAGTTGGAGCGAACTGGGCAATAGTTCATGCCCAAGTCATTTCCAATTTGTTGACAGGTCCGCCTGGCAAAGCCAGCCTCGTGTGTGGCACGGGTATCTGTGGGACGAGGGGAGAACGCCGTGTCAAAAGTCAACCGATGGATACCCACCGTCCCAGAAGCGAAACCTGTCAATGATTGTGCTGTGGCGCAGATTTTCGTTGGTTTGCCAGCGCACAGACAACTCGCCTGCGTTTCCTTAGAGTTGGTGCCTGTCAACCATCGCATGATCATTTGGTCCGTGCTTCAGTGGCGGCATCTGTCGCTGCTTCCTGATGGTTGACATTTACAAAAAAGGACACCTATGAACACCTCCCGCAATGTCAAAGCCTCTCTGATGGCCGCCGCCCTCCTGTCATTTTCAGCGGTTCACGCTGCGACACTCACCAAAGCGGAATACAAGGCCGACAAGACGCGCATAAGCGCCGCCTACAAAGCTGACAAAAGCGCTTGCGATGGTTTGAAAGCCAATGCCCAGGATGTCTGCGTGCAAGAAGCCAAGGCCAAGGAATCGGTAGCCCGCGCAGAGCTGGAATACAGCTACACCGGCAAAGCCGCCGACCAGACCAAGGTGCTTGAAGCCAAGGCCAAGTCTGCCTACGCCGTCGCCAAGGAAAAATGCGATGACCAGGCAGGAAATGCCAAGGATGTCTGCGTCAAGGAAGCCAAGGCAGTAGAGACCAAGGCTCTGGCGGATGCGAAGATGAACAAACAAATCGGCGAGGCCAAAAAAGAGGCCTCCGAGGACAAGTCCGATGCCAACTACAAGGTAGCTGTTGAGAAGTGCGACGCCATGACAGGTGATCCCAAAGCCAGTTGTGTGGCGGCTGCCAAAACCAAGTTTGGCAAGTCCTGAACCATCTCAAAAATAGTTCCTGGTGCTGGCAAGACAGCTTGCAACCGATAGCACGGCCAAAGCAATGCCGGCACCAAACGAATCCAAGGAAATCCATGCTGAAATCACGCGAAGGTCAAAAAGTCCCGGATGTCACGTTCCCGATCCGGGCTCATGGCGAATGGCACACGGTCGACAGCGACACCCTGTTCAAAGGCAAAACCGTCGTGCTGTTCGCGCTGCCGGGTGCCTTCACGCCAACTTGCTCCAACATGCATTTACCTCGATATAACGAGTTGGCCAGTGTGTTCAAGGCAAATGGCATTGATCGCCTGATTTGCCTGTCGGTCAATGACCCGTTTGTGATGGAAACATGGCAAATGGCGCAGCACACTGAAAACATCGACTTCATCCCTGATGGCAACGGTGAGTTTTCTGAGGGTATGGGCCTGCTGGTGGATAAATCGGCGATTGGTCTGGGCAAGCGCAGTTGGCGTTATTCCATGCTGGTGAAAGATGGCCTGATTGAAAAGATGTTCATCGAGCCCGAGGAACCGGGTGATCCATTCAAGGTGTCGGATGCCGAAACCATGCTGCACTACATCAACGCCAAAGCCAGCTTGCCGCCGCGTGTCACTTTCTTCAGCAAGCCCGGTTGCGAGCACTGCGCGCGCGCCCGGAAAATGCTCGTTGACAAGGGACTTCGTTTCGAAGAGATCGAGCTTGGCAGCCATGGCATCAGCTACAGCTCACTGCAAGCGGTGAGCGGACGCGGCACCACGCCGCAGGTTTATGTCGATGGTCAACATGTTGGCGGTGCCGATGATTTGGCGCTCTGGCTGGTCAGGTAGATTGCCACGCCACCGCTGCAGACCGCCATGAACCCGCTTCACGTCGAAGTCGCCATTATTGGTGCCGGCACGGCAGGCATGAGTGCCTACCGGGCTGCCCGTGCCCACGCTGATTCGGTTTTGCTGATCGAAGGGGGTGTCTATGGCACTACCTGCGCGCGCGTGGGTTGCATGCCCAGCAAATTGCTGATTGCCGCCGCCGAGGCCGCGCATTTGGCACGCCATGCGCACGCCTTCGGGGTGCAGGTGCAAGCGGTTGCGGTTGACGGGGCCGCCGTGATGGCGCGCGTTCAGCGCGAACGCGACCGTTTTGTCAACTCTGTGCTGGAGACGATTGACGCAATTGCGCCACTTGACAGATTAGCCACCAAGGTCAATTTCCAGGATGCCAACACCTTGCTGACAGCGCACGGCCAGTTGATTCACGCCAGGCGCATTGTCATCGCTACCGGCAGCATGCCTGTTTTGCCTGCGGTCGTGAAAGGGCTGGGCGCGCATTTGCTGACCAATGAGAACATCTTTGACTTGCCGACCTTGCCGGCCAGCCTGGCGGTGTTTGGTCCTGGCGTGCTGGGGCTGGAACTGGCCCAAGCCATGAGCCGCCTGGGTGTGCGTGTCAAGGTGTTTGGTGTGGGCGGAGGTATTGCCGGCATTCAGGATCTGGCCATTCGGGACTATGCCAACCAGACCTTCAACAACGAGTTCTATCTGGACGCTTCGGCTGACGTGAAGTCAGTCACAGAAACAGCCGCCGGGGTCGAAGTCAACTATCTGCATCGGGATGGCACCTGGCGAGCCGAGCCGTTCGATTATGTGCTGGCAGCAACTGGTCGGGCACCTGTTGTGACTGGTCTTGGCCTGGAACACACCGGCTTGCAGTTGAATGATCGCGGCGTTCCACTGTTTGACCGCTTCACTTTGCAGTGCGGCGACAGCGCAATTTTCATCGCGGGCGATGCCAGCAACGACAGCCCCCTGCTGCACGAAGCCGCAGACCAGGGTCGCATTGCGGGCGAGAACGCCGCGCGCTTTCCCGACGTCCGGCCCGGACTGCGCCGCACGCCGCTGGCGGTGGTTTTCACCGACCCGCAAGTGGCCTCGGTTGGCTTCAATCTGAAACAGCTTGAACAGCACCATAAGGGCCGCTTTGCCGTCGGACTGGTGTCCTTTGAGGACCAGGGACGCAGTCGGATCATGCTGCGCAACCAGGGTCTGCTGAAAGTTTATGGCGAACAGGGCACCGGCCTGTTTCTGGGGGCAGAAATGTTCGGCCCTGCCGCCGAGCACATCGGGCATCTGCTGGCCTGGGCGGCGCAACAACGCATGACGGTCTCAAGCATGTTGGACATGCCTTACTACCATCCGGTCATAGAAGAGGGGCTGCGCACTGCCCTGCGCGACCTCAATCGCAAGCTGCACCTGGAAGCGCCCGTTGACTAGCGCTGTTCAGCTCTGAATTCAATGGCAACAGTCCATTTCACCAGGAAATCAAGATGACCAACAAACAAAACTCACGCGACAAACAGGTACCTCATACCGGCAAGGTCGATAACGACACCAATAAGCTGGGTGAGAAGGAGCCCACACAGTTGAATCAGGGCAAGCGTACCCCAAACAGCCGGAGCGACCGCGAGGCGCACGTGGGCGGCAGCAATCAGTCGCAGTCGCGGCGCGGGCCGGTGGGCACCCCCAATCGATGATTGGCGGGACCTTGTTCGCTAACGCGCATGGCTGAAGCGGGGCGGGTCGGGTAAGCTGGCCGCGCCTGCCTGCAGACGCACCTCAATTTTTTCCACTGCCCTTACCCCCTTAAGCAAAACGCCATGCTTGGCCTGCCGATGCTGGCGGTCTTGCCTTGGCCTCCAATGGCGGGGCCAGCAGGAAGACCTTCACTAAGGTGTCAGGCAAAAATCACTTGAACAGTTCGGCCGCACTGACAAGCGCCATGCGTTGTTGCGAACCGCTTGTGCAGCCGATTGCGCCGCGCAGATTGCGCCTGGCCCGGCACTCGCCATAGCGACCCCCTATGTCCAAGTTATTCCTGCTTGACCCCTGAACTGCTGTCGATGCGTCCGCCAGGCGACCTGACTTCATGACAAATTGCTATACTGTTTGTAGCTTCCAGCGCACAGCCAGTATGTGCTATGGGCTGATTTATCATATATTTTTGATTGTGGCATTTGCCAAGCACTAACGATAAGAGCATGAGTCGCCTGGCATGCTGCAACCGGCAACGCACGAGCGTGGCGGCAAGTCGGGCATGACAGCCACAGAAGCACCCGCGCTGATGGTGGTAAACACCTAGGGCTGCTTTCAAGTTCGATGGAACGGCATTTGGGCATTCTGGCTCGCTGTCAGATCGCGCCAGTGTCTCCCATGGTGATCGCAGTCGCGCCAGGCCATTGCCGAGTTGTGGGTCAAAGCGCGGGTGCAAAGAGGGCCGCTTCGTTCCGTTCGGAGCCAATGCGCCATAAGTCCGGCAGGCACCCAGGCTTTGGGACACCTCGGTCCTCAGGTCACCGTCCAGATGGCGTCTGCGTGGTCCTGACAGGGTGCGACGTAGCCGTTGTGTTTGAGTTGGAGAAAGCGCAATGAGAAAAGCCGCCGGACCAGCCGGGCGGCTTTTTTTGGGTAGAAACACGCGTCAAGTCATGGGTCGCGTTTTGATGGCTGAATGTCAGCCCCAGGCGTTGCTGACAGCAGCGTTGATTGACTCCCCGCCGCTCAGGACTGCTTGCGCCGACGCACCGCCAGGCCGAGCAGGCCCACGCCGATGAGTGCTATAGAGGTCGGCTCCGGCACGGTACCGGGCACTTCCGGGGCCAAGCGGTCGTCCCAGGATGCAGCCCAGCCTGTGTCGTTGGTGATGACGCCCTCGAAGTTGATGTTGAGATTGAAGTTCTGTCCTTGAGAAAGCTGTGTGCCGGTGGGCGCTGTAAACCGGATTCGCTGGAAAACGCCCAAATCGTCTGGCAGGCTTAACTTGGTTTCCCAATAAATCCAGGTGGCTGAGTTGTTGACGTCTGGCTTGACGACAAAGTCATTGATCAAACCAGAAGTCACATCCTGTAGCCGAATGCCTTTGAAGCCCAGCTGATTCTGGCTGCTGTTGACGGTCAGTTGAAACGCATTGGCAAACGTGCCCAAACCGTTGCTGAAGTTCTCGCTATTGAACGGCTGCGGAGTTTCAGCGTTATCCGCCATGGTAAAGCTGCTGTTGATCACAAGCGGCCCATTGCTGTTGAACCAAGTGTTCCCCAGGCGGTCAGTGCCAGTTAGGTCACCTGTGTTCGCCTCGCTGGCGCCGGAAAAGCTGACTTGAACGGCTTGTGCTGGCAAGGCCAGCAAAGCCAAGCTGACAGCGGTCAGGGCCAGGGAATACTTCCCGATTGATTTTTTCATACTGAACTTTCTAGATTGGATGCAAGCAAGAATTGCAAAGTGCGGCTCGACATCGAATGTCGATGCGAGTGCCCAGTGCCCGCGTACGACGAAGCGACCAGCTTGTAAGCCTTTGCAATGACGCGCTCCGATGGTCGCAACATGCATTGGCGTGGTCAGTGTGGTGGCGAACCCTTGCGCTTTTTTTTCGGATGGCTGGTCAAAGAGTCATTGCTTGCCCGCAGCAGCGATGGCAGGCGACTCGATGGCATCAGCGGCAATCAGCGCGGTTTGTGGCAAGTCGGATGGGCTGGTGATCCACTTCCACGGTCCTTTGTAGAGGGCATCACCCTCTGCCGGTGGCTTGTGCATGGAAGAGCCTGTTGCGCCCAGCATGGCGACCATCAGGGCGAGCAAAAAAAAGAAGAAGCTCAGTTCGACAGACATGGCATGCGCACTCTGGTGAAGGGATGTTGCAGGCGTTCTGGGTGTGGTGTGTCGGGCAGGTCGCCGTTGCCCAGATCAAAGCGGCAAGAATTGGGGTCCATAAAGTTCAGGTGCTGGGCTGCGGCATTTTGCAAATGCATGGAGGGTCCTTTGGGTAGTGTTGTGAGTCAGTTCACGCCGCTTTGGAAAAGCCGGGCAGAACGCTTGACCCAAGCCCGACACCATAAGGCACCAGGCTGCTGGCGGTCTGTGTCTCAGGTCACTTATCGAGCACACCTTACCCAACCGGGCACATGGCCAACCCACATGACGCGACCCGGTCAAGCGAATCCGAATTGTTCACGTTGATGATCGGGCGACTTGAGGTGCTCGCCGGTAGAGTCAAGATCCAGATCCAGATCAAGCGGTGCTTCCTGGGTCAAGCGGCCTCAGGCGCGCGAAAACCATCCAGCCAATAGCCAATCAGTCAGGCCGATGCGTCGGCAATCGTCGCTGCTGCTTGCACAAAGCCATGCCGTTGCGGCACCAGAGGCAACCAGTTGCAGGTGACCGGGCAGTCCGGGCCACCGGCCAAACTTGTCAACGGCGCGCATCGGGGCCGCTGGACTGGTCTGCCTGCGCTGGGCGCAAGAGAAATTCAGATCAGCTTTTCATTCGGTGTGCGGATTTTTCTCAGGGGCAGACTGCGCCCGGCGGGCTGGATCAGCGGCACATCGGTCTTGCCATCGTCCCAGGTTGGGTCTTCAATGCTGTCAAACACCTCGCGCAGCCTGGCCCCCCAACTGTTGTGCATCATCTTGAAGTAGGGGTTGTTCTCGTCAATGCAGACCACTTTGTCGGTCTGAAAGCGGTTGACCTCATAGACCACCAGGTCCAGCGGCAGCCCGACCGACAGGTTGGACTTGAGCGTCGAGTCCATCGACACCAGCGCACACTTGGCGGCCTCATCGAGCGGGGTCTCTGGCTGAATCACCCGATCAAGCACCGGCTTGCCGTATTTTGATTCGCCCACCTGAAAGTAAGGGGTCTCTGGCGTGGCCTCAATGAAGTTGCCAGCCGAATAGACCTGAAACAATCGCATGCCCTCGCCCTTGATCTGGCCACCAAAAATAAGCGACACATTGAAGTCAACGCCGGACAGCTTGAGCGACGCGGCATCACGCTCGTACACATGGCGGATGGCGGCACCGAGCACCCTGGCCGCGTCAAACATGCTCCTGGCGTTCCAGATCGTGATGGCTTCGTCCTCGTCGTTGTCCTTGAGTTTTTCGACTTGCAAAATCTCGCGCACCGACTGTGAAATGCTCAGGTTGCCAGCCGACAGCAGCACCATGAAACGGTCATTGACCTTTTCGTAAACGATCATTTTGCGAAAAGTGCTGATCTGGTCAAGACCGGCGTTGGTTCGGGAATCGGACAGAAAAACCAGTCCGGCATTGAGTTTGATGGCGACGCAGTAGGTCATGTGTTTGGAGCGACAAGAACAAAAGGGGAGAGTGTAGACCGCCCGATGGCATCACCTGTCGGACGATTGGCGCGACATCAGGGCGGGTTGGTATCGGGCGCTACACCGAGCCGCTGGCGCAACAATGCGCTGCTGGTGGTGTATTGCAGCACCTCCGACTGGCTCGGGCGAATCAGTTTTGCCGCCGCAAAGGCTGCCAGAGTGGCCTCGTGAAAGCCGCAGACCAGCAGCTTTTTCTTGCCCGGATAGGTCACCACATCGCCAACCGCAAAAATGCCGGGCGCGCTGGTGGCGAAAGTCTCGGTGCTGACACAAAGCTGCTTGCGCTGCATTGCCAGACCCCACTGCGCCAGCGGCCCGAGCTTCGGGCTGATCCCCTGGCAAACCAGCAGCACATCCAGTGGCAAGTTCAGCGTGTGGTCATCCGGGGTGTTGACCAGCACGCCGCGCAATTGCCGATTGGCGCAGTCGATGCCGGTGATCTGACCCGCCTGAAACTGAATGTGCCCGGCCTCGCGCAGTGCCACAAAGCGACCCAGGTCGCTGCTGCTTGCCTGCAGCACATCGCGGCGGTGCACCAGCATGACACTGCTGGCTTGCGCCGCACCGTTGTCGGCCAGTGCGATGGCGTTGGCCACGGCAGCATCCTCACCGCCCACAATCAGCACCTGTTTGCCAGCAAAGGCAGACGGCGGCTGCGCCTGATAAAACAGTTGCAGCCCCAAGAAGGCCGCCAGCCCGTCAATCTTCAATTCTTTCGGCACAAAGGCCCCGACACCGGCTGCTATGAACAGGGTGCGCGTCAGAAACTGCTGGCAAGGCTGCAGGCCGGCCTGAGTGGTGACCAGCCAGCGCCCGTCTGGTGCCTGCGCCAGCGTGCTGACCTGCTGCTCAAAATGAAACACCGGCGAGAAAGGCGCGATCTGGCGCAGCAGCTTGTGTGTCAGCTCGCGCCCACTGCAAACCGGTACACCGGGGATGTCGTAAATGGTTTTGTCAGGGTAAAGCGCCACGCACTGACCGCCAGGCTCGGGCAGTACATCGACCAGATGGGCTGCAATGCCTTGCAAACCCAGCTCAAAGACCTGAAACAGCCCGACCGGTCCGGCACCGACCACCAGCGCATCGGTTTCAATCACGGCAGGCACCGGGGCGCGAAATTGGGATGAGGACATCACAACTATCCCATTTCTGGCGGCACTGACGGGCACATGCCGTGGTTGCAATCCGCTCGTTCAGGGCTGGTCCATGAATAAGCTGTACATGTCATTTGTGGACAAGCCCTTGGCTTGCCACACCGCGAGCCTTAAGCCTAGACCGGACGAGCCGGAATTGCACGGCCTTCGTCGCGAGGGCGCGACTCCTACACAAACAGGCGGCATCCATCTGAATTTGTAGCGACGAATGACTTTGAAGGTTTGAATTCTTCGCATGATATGCAAAGACTTGACTTGTTAGAGACTAAGCTGCATCCCGTCAACACTCGCCATGAATGGCAGGTTCGCAGTCTGCGCATCCCTTAACGCTGCAACAGCGACAGCTTGCCGGTCTTGTCTTTCCAGTCGTCAGCGTCAGGCAGCGGGGCCTTGCGCTTGGTGATGCTCTTCCAGCTTGGCAGTTTGGCCAGTTCGGCGTTGAGCGCAGTCATGTGGCGCTGATCTTTGGGTACGTCCTCTTCGGCAAAAATCGCGTTGACCGGACACTCTGGAATGCACACCGCGCAATCAATGCACTCATCTGGGTCAATGGTCAAAAAGTTGGGGCCTTCGCGAAAGCAATCGACTGGGCAGACATCGACGCAGTCGGTGTATTTGCATTTGATACAGGCTTCGGTGACGGTATGGGTCATGGTGAAATTTCTACAGTTGGACGCAAAAGCAGGATTTTATTGGGTTTCCCGCCCCAAGTTGGTGAGCATGGTATGGGGCCGGCAATAACGCTGCTGTTTGCCCCAGGGCGGTGCGATTGCAACGATGCCGCGTGCCGAAATCTGACTGGCTGCTGGCTTGATGTCGGCTCCGTCAATTTGCCGTGCCATCGCTAATTGACCAGCGCCGCGCCAGCGGTTCGGTGCGAAGCGGTGTCCACCAACACCAGCGAACCCAGCACGCGCGACTGCGCAAACGGGCGCGCTGCTATTGGCTCTTGCAGTAGCAGTTCGACATGGCCGATGGCGTTGGCCGGCAGTGCCTCGGCATCGTCTTCGGCCAGGGTGTTGATGTCGAGCCGATGCACCACGCGCCTGACGCGCGCCTTGACCCAGCGGTGGCCGTGCAGCGCCCAATAGACTCTGCCCGCAACCAGCGGTTCGTCATCCATCCAGGCCACGGTCACCGCCAGTTCGCGACTCGGTGGCAGGCTGGTGGGGGCGCTGGGGGTGTCAAAATCATCGTCCGCTGTGGCCGCTGCAGCGCTTGCCGCAAAGGCCAGCAGCCAGTCGCCGCGCGACACATCAACTTCACGGTCAAGCACAATGCCAGCGCTGTGACCCGCTTGCACCGTGCCAGGCTGGCGGGTGTGACCCAGCACCTGGGCTACCGTGGCGGTTTGCCCGCTGGGTAGCACCTTGACCATCTGGCCGACCATTGCCAGGCCGCTGGCAACCCGGCCCCAGAAGATGCGTCGGCCCTGGCGGGTGTCGCTGCTCGAAGAGAATTTTTCCACCCATTGCACCGGCAGGGCCAGTGGCAGCGCGCTGTCGGCTGGCGTGTTGGGCAGCAGCTCCAGAATGTCGAGCAGGCTCGGGCCGGTGTAGCCGCACCAGCCGTCCACTGTATCGACGACGTTGTGGCCTTTCAGGGCAGAAATTGGCACCACGGTGGCAATTTCAATGCCCGCTGCGCTGGCAAATTCTTCCAGCGCGGCGCGGATGTTGGTGAACGCCAGCGTGGCGCCATCTTCCAGCGCGTCGAGCTTGTTGATGGCAAACACGATGCTGGGCACGCGCAGCAGGTTCACCAGCAGCGCATGGCGGCGTGTTTGCGGCAGCAGTTCGAGCGCCGGGTCTTGCCACTGCAGCTTGGTGGCATCCACCAGCACCACCGCCGCATCGGCGCTGCTGGCGGCAGTCACCATGTTGCGGGTGTATTGCTCGTGCCCTGGTGCGTCGCCAATGATGAATTTGCGCTGTGCGGTGTTGAAGTAGCGGTAAGCCACATCGATGGTGATGCCTTGTTCGCGCTCGGCGCTCAGGCCATCGGTGAACTGGGCCAGGTCGGCCTCGCCGCTTTTTGACACATTGGCCAACTGGTCTTGCAGCACTGATCGGCTGTCGATCAGCAGCCGACCAATCAGCGTGCTCTTGCCGTCATCAACACTGCCGCAGGTGATGAACTTGAGCGCCGATTGATGATCATTTTGGGCTGTAGCGCTAGTGCTGTCTGCGTGAGTAGCTATATTAGTTGTAGTATTCATGAGGGTTGTTCGGTGAGCAGATGGAAATGCGGGTTATTTTTTTGTCTCGGGTGGGGGCTGCGCAGCAGCCGGATCGGGCGGCCCCCTCATGCTGGCGTACCAGAAATCGGGGGCCGCCCAATCCGACTGCTGCGCTGAGATGGCCGTTGATCAATGCTCCTTTGAACCTAAGACGGGCGAGCCGGAATTGGACGGCCTTCGTTGCGAGCGCGCGACTCCTACACAAACAGCGCCTATTTGAATTTGTAGGAGTCGCGCCCTCGCGACGAATGACTCCATGAATTTCCTGGATTCTTCCCGGAAATTGCAAAGACTTGACTTGTAAGTGACCAGATTCCTCGGTTGGACGCGCCCGAGTGGGCCGTTGGCGGCGTGGCTGGGCAGGCACGACGACGACGCGCCGCTTCTGCCCGCATGTCGTCCTGGCGGACGAGCGAGGAGTAACGCCCCCAGGCGCGTTGTCAGCGGTTCAATCGGGTGTGTAGCGCTGTCACCCAACGGGTGAATCCCATCGAGGTTAAAAATGTAAAGGTTCATGAGGACTTACCGATGAAAACAAGCGGTCAACTGAGGAACCCAGGTGGAATACTCTGAGCCAAGTTTGACAGAAGTGCAGTTCACAAAAGCGTCTGGCGAGGCAGGCATTCTGGGCGGCCGACGATTTCTGGTACGCCAGCACAGGCATGCCACACAGAAGGCCTGCCTCGCGGGCTTTACAGCCAGTCTGTCAACTGAATCAGGAGCCATCAAAAGTACCCATCCTTCTTGCGCTTTTCCATCGAAGCCTCAGAGGTCTTGTCGTCCATGCGTGTTGCGCCGCGTTCGCTGACATCGGCTGCCAGCGTTTCCAGCACGATTTGCTCAGGCGTTGCGGCCAGGCTTTCTACCGGACAGGTGCAGGTGATGTCGCCCACGGTACGAAAACGCACGTCGCGCAGCTCTGCCACCTCACCTGGTTTCAAGGGTGTCAGTTCAGTTACCGGCACCAGCAAGCCTTTGCGCTCGACCACTTCGCGCTGGTGCGTGTAATACAGCGAGGGCAGGGCGATGTGCTCGCGCGCGATGTATTGCCACACGTCGAGTTCGGTCCAGTTACTGATCGGGAACACCCGGAAATGTTCGCCCGGATGCAATTTGGTGTTGAACAGCGTCCACAGCTCGGGCCGCTGGTCTTTCGGCTGCCACTGGCCAAAGCTGTCCCGGTGGGAAAAGATGCGCTCCTTGGCGCGCGCCTTTTCCTCGTCACGCCGGGCCCCGCCAATCAGCGCGTCAAAGCGGAATTCATCAATCGCTTCGAGCAGCGTGACTGACTGGTGCACATTGCGCGACTCACCTGGGTGGGCCAAGCGCACGGTACCGCGCGCCATCGAGTCCTCGACACTGCGCACGATCAGCTCGGCCCCGAGTTCTTTGGCGCGGAAATCGCGAAAGTCGGTGACCTCGTGAAAGTTGTGGCCGGTGTCGATCATCAGCAAGGGGTACGGAATCTTGCCGCCGGTTGCAGGCGTGCCAAAGGCTTTCTCGGCGCATTTGAGCATCACCAAAGAGTCTTTGCCGCCGGAAAACAGCAGGGTGGGGCGCTCAAACGCGGCGGCGACTTCGCGCAGGATGAATATGGTTTCTTCTTCGAGTGCGTCCAGGTGCGCGTTGCTCAAATGGTCAGGGCGGTGGTGATGATGGCTCATGGCTTGCAGTGGTTCGTGTGGGGTGCGGGCGTTCACGCGGCAACCTGTGCCAGGTCGGACCGTTGCGCGCTCAGGCTGTGCAGCGGACCGCCAGCCACGTGCAAGCCGCATTCCTTGGCGGCTTCATCTTCCCACCACCAGCGGCCAGCGCGGAAATCTTCACCGGCGCTGATGGCACGGGTGCAGGGGGCGCAGCCGATGCTGGGGTAGAACTGGTCGTGCAAGGGGTTGTAGTCAACCTGGTTGACGGCAATAAAGTGCCATACATCGCCCCAGCTCCAGTGGCCCAGCGGGTTGAACTTGACGATGCTGGCATCGCTGCGGTCAATCAGGGGTACCTCGGCACGGCTGCCAGACTGCTCGCGGCGCAGGCCGGTGATCCAGGCGGCCTTGCCCGCCAGCGCGCGGCCAAGCGGCTCCATTTTGCGGATGCCGCAGCAGGCCTTGCGCAGGGCGATGCTCTGGTACATGGCATCCTTGCCGTTTTGGCTGACAAACTGCAGCACGTCATGCTCAACCGGCCTGAACACCTCGACCGGTGCGCGCGAGCTGGCCTGCAGCCGCGCCAGCAGCGCCAGCGTTTCGGGGTGCAACTGGCCGGTTTCCAGCACAAAGATGCCAATGTCGAGTTGCAACTGGTTGATCAGGCTGGCCAGCACCATGTCTTCGGCCCCCAGGCTGCAGGCCAGCGTGATGCGGCTGGCGCTGCCAGGCGTGTTGGCGGCGTAATCTAGCGCAGCTTGCTGCAGCAGCGCGGTGGTTTCCTGCAGCTTGGCGGTAAAGGTGGCCGAAGGCCGGGCGTTGAGGGTGATCGCATTCATGCGCTGGCTCCGTGGGTGGGTTGGGCGTTTGAGCCGGGCTGCAGTGCGCTGGGCAGGGTGCCCTTTGGTGCGCCAGCCTGGTCGGTGGCCGGGGTGAAATGCGGCTGCGGATGAACCGCATCGCCTTGGTAAAAGTGGTCGAACAGGGCCAGTTGGCGCTGTGCCGTGGCCAGATTCTGGTCGGCGCGCAACACCGCGGTGTCAAACCCGCTGCGCTGCATTTGCTGCAATTGGTCAACCAGCACATCGCCGGTGGCACGCAGTTCGCCGGTGAAGCCAAGTCGGCGACGCAGCAAGAACGCCTGGCTGTAGGCCCGCCCATCGGTGAATTTGGGGAACTTCAGGTCGATCCGCGTCACCCCGTCGAGGGTCAGCGCGCGCGGATCGGCATCGTTTGCCAGTTCAATGACATTTTGGCAAAACCCCAAGTCCAGGCCTCTAGCGCCCGTGCCATCTGCGCCACCAGCTATCAATTTAAGAGTTTGTTGCATCGTCCAATACCATCAGGTTAGTCTCTAACAAGTCAAGTCTTTGCATGTCATGCGAAGAATTCAAACATTCAAAGTCATTCGCCGCGAGGGCGCGACTCCTA